>JANYFU010000391.1 GCA_025359665.1 Caulobacteraceae bacterium | reverse complement strand
CCGCTCCCGGGTGTCGAGCGGCGCGCCGGCCCAATAGTCGCGATTTTCATACGCCGCCTGACCATAGGGTTGCGGAGGCGGCGGCGGGGGGGCGTAGCCGTTTTGCTGATCGTAGGCGCCTTGCTGTTGATAGCCGCCCTGCTGCTGCTGATATCCGCCGGGCGGTTGATACGCCCCTTGTTGGCCGTAGCCGCCGCTGGGTTGCGGCGCGTAGCCCTGGGCGCCCTGATTGGACGTATCGACCCACTGGCCGTTGGCATCGTAGAAACCATAGGCGGTGGCGGTGTTGGGAACCCAGCGGCCGTTGTCGTCATAATAGCCATACTGGTTGGAGCCGCAGTTCACGGTCGCTCCGCCGACCACGTTGCCGGCCACGGCGCCGCCGACACCGCCGATGATCGTGCCGCCGACCTTGCCGCCGTGCTCGCCGATGGCGTTGCCCAGCAGAGCGCCAAGGCCCGCGCCGATGATGGTGCCGGCCACGCGGTTGTCGTGCTTCTGGTCCTGACACCGCGCTTGGCTTTCGCTCTGAGCGTGGACAAGGGAAGGCATCAACGCGGCGGCGGCGAGGCCGGCCAGCAGCATGTTTCGGAACATCGTAGTCTCCTTTGGCGATCGAATTCGATCGGTTTGACCCTGGTAACGCGCTCGCGAACCCTTGGATGCGGTCCGGCGCGTCATTTGGGCAACCTAATCCTGTGTCGATGAACCTTCGGTGAACCCACCCTTGGCCAGCCATTCATCCAGCCGGAGCGACAGATCGGGCGGAAAAAGCGGCTCCACGCAGGCGGCCAGTTCGGCGGATGTCCACCAGCGGATATCGTCGACGAATTCCCGCTCGAGCGCCTGCCACGCGTCGCGCGAGGGTTCGCCGCCGCGGCACAGCGCCACCAGATATGTCTCCTTGATCACCACCGGGCGGCCCTCGCGGTCATGGTGAACCTGTTCGCCAGACCACAGCACGGGCCCAAGGGTGACATCGCTAAAGCCGGTCTCCTCCAGGATTTCGCGTCGCGCCGCCCGCGCCACGGTTTCGCCAGGCTCCAGGCCGCCGCCAACGGTGAACCACACGCCGGGCGCGGTGGGGTCGCTTGGCAGGCGGCCCTTCATCAGCAGGATCCGACCGGCGGGATCCAGAAGCAGAACCCTGGCGGTTTTACGCTCACGCATTGCGGTCAAGGCGCGGGGTCGCCGGCAACCGGGCGCAGCCGCGCCTTGACCTGTTCGGCCAACGACTGAAGATGCAGCGGCTTGGGCAGGAAGGAAATGCCGGTTTCCCCCTCCAGAAGGTCGGAAAATTCCGATTCGGCATAGCCGGAGATGAACATCACCGGCGCCGCCCCCAGATACGGCCTGGCGGCCTTGAGCAGTTCCGGCCCATCCATGCCAGGCATCGAGACGTCGGAGATCATCAGATCGATGCGGCCGGCGTTGGCCTTGGCCAGCTCCAGGGCTTCCTCTCCGTCGCCGGCCTCGATCACCTCATAGCCCCGGGCGCGGAGCAGCCGAGCGGCGATGTCGCGCACGCGTTCCTCGTCCTCGACGAACAGGATGCAGCCCGAACCGGACAGGTCGCGGGGCGCCCGCTGGGGTTCCGGCGCGGGCGGCGTCACCAAAGTCAGGCGTGGGCTATGAGCGGGCAGGAAGATGCGAAAGGCCGCGCCGCCGCCGGGCGGAGAGACGGCGACTATGGCGCCCTCCGACTGCTTGACGATGCCATAGACCGTCGCCAGCCCCAGCCCCGTGCCCTCGCCGACCGCCTTGGTGGTGAAAAACGGCTCGAAGATGCTGTCCAGCACCTCCGCTGGTATGCCCGGGCCGTCGTCCGAAACCTCGATCAGCGCCATCTGGCCGCCGGCCGGTCCGGGATGACCCAAGGCCCGGGCTTCGTCCGGACCAACGCCGGCGGTGCGCAACCGGATCAGGCCGGAACCGTCACGCCGGGCGCCCTTGAGGGCGTCGCGAGCGTTGACGACCAGATTCATCACCGCCATCTCGAGTTGCGCCCGGTCGACCCGCACCAGGGGCGTGTCGCGGCCGAAGTGGGTCTCGAGATGCATGTTCTCGCGCAACAGGCGCCGAAGCAGAATCTCGAAATTGATCAGGGTTTCAGGCAAGTCCACGGTTTCGCGGCGCACCGTCGCCTTGCGCGAGAATGTCAAAAGCTGGAACACCAGCGCCGCGGCGCGATTGAGCCCCTCGCGCACCTCGGTGAGGCTTTCATAGGCCGGATCGCCGAGGGGGTGGCGCAACAGCAGCTCGTCGACACGCATGCCGGTGGCGCTCAGCAGGTTGTTGAAGTCGTGGGCGACACCGCCGGCGAGCTGGCCGATGGCCTCCATCTTGTGCCGCTGGGCCAGCTGAAGCCGCAGGTCGGCAAGCGCGGGAGGGAGGATAGCCTCCGGAGTCGTTGCGGGCGCGGACGCTCCCGCCTCTCCATCCGCGACGCGCACGAGAAACCGGCCGGGGCCGGCCGCGGCGATCGTCGCCGGCCGGTCCGACCCGGCCAGTCGCAACAGACATTCGCCGCGGCCGGCCTTGGCCACCTCCCGAAAGGCCTGGAACACGCCCTCGCCGGCGCGAACCCGTTCGCGATTGTCGCCGAGATTTTCGCGCCAGGCCGCGTTCGACAGGATGACCAGACCGTCGAGCTCGCAAAGCGCGGCGGGCCCGCTCATGGCCTCCAGCAGTCCAACCAGGGCTTCATCGGTCCCGGAAGACCGGCCTCCGAATTTGAATCTGTCGAGCAGGGTCATGAGCGTTGGAACCTGACGTGAGATGGGGTCCCGCGCCAGTGATTCCCGCGCTGGGTGGATCAGGCGCGGCGGCTTTGAGCCACGCGCTCGGCGCCGAGAGCCGACAGCGCCCCCCGGACGATGCCCTCGGCATCCAGGCCGGCCAGGGCGTACATGATCTCGGGCTTGTCCTGATCCTGGAAGGTGTCCGGCAAGGTCAGGGTGCGGACCTTCAGACCCCGATCCAGCGCCCCGTGCTCGGCCAGCGCGTGCAGCACGAAGGCGCCAAACCCGCCGATCGATCCCTCTTCGACGGTAATCAGAGCCTCGTGCTCCCGCGCCAGGCGCAGGATCAGGTCGATATCGAGAGGCTTGGCGAAGCGGGCGTCGGCCACGGTGGTCGACAGGCCCCGAGCCGCCAGCATGTCGGCGGCCTTGAGGCTTTCGGCCAGACGGGTGCCGAACGAGAGGATGGCGACGGTCGTGCCCTCGCGGACGATCCGGCCGCGTCCGATCTCCAGCGGCTCGGCCAGTTCGGGGATGGTCACGCCAACGCCCTCGCCCCTGGGAAAGCGGAAAGCGCTGGGCCGGTCGTCGATGGCGGCCGCTGTGGCGACCATATGGGCCAGCTCGGCCTCGTCGGCGGCGCCCATGATCACGAAACCGGGCAGCTGGCCCAGATAGCCGACATCGAAACTGCCGGCGTGAGTAGGTCCATCGGCGCCCACCAGGCCGGCGCGGTCGATGGCGAAGCGCACCGGCAGCCGCTGGATGGCTACGTCATGCACGACCTGGTCGTAGCCACGTTGCAGGAAGGTCGAATACAGTGCGGCGAACGGCTTCATGCCATCGGCGGCCAGACCGGCGGCGAAGGTCACCGCGTGCTGCTCGGCGATACCGACGTCGAAGGTGCGGCTGGGAAACCGCTTGGCGAACATGTCCAGGCCCGTGCCCGACGGCATGGCGGCGGTGATGCCGATTATGGTCTCGTCGCGCTCGGCGCGCTTGATCAGTTCCTGGGCGAAGACCTTGGTATAGCTGGGAAGATTGGTTGTCGGCGGCTTGGCCTGCTGGCCGGTGACGACGTCGAACTTGACGACGGCGTGCAGCTTGTCGGCGGCGCTTTCGGCGTGCGCGTAGCCCTTGCCCTTCTGGGTGACCACGTGGATCAGCACTGGCCGATCCTGGATCTGCTGCACATTCTTGAGCACCGGAACCAGGTGTTCCAGATTATGGCCGTCGATCGGGCCGACGTAGTAGAAACCCAGTTCCTCGAAGAAGGTGCCGCCGGTGGCCATGCCCCGGGCATATTCCTCGGCCTTGCGGGCCATGTCCTTGAACGGCCGCGGCAGGTGGCTGGCGACTTCCTTGCCGATATTGCGGATGCGCTGATAGGTGTGGCCAGATACCAGACCGGCCAGATAGGCGCTCATGCCGCCGACGGGCGGGGCGATCGACATGTCGTTGTCATTGAGGATGACGATCAGCCGCTTGGTCGCCTCAGCGGCGTTGTTCATCGCCTCATAGGCCATGCCGGCGCTCATCGAGCCGTCGCCGATCACCGCGATCACGGCATTGTCTTCGCCGCGCATGTCGCGCGCCACGCAGAAGCCCAGGGCGGCCGAGATCGAGGTCGAGGCGTGGGCCGTGCCGAACGGGTCGTAGGGGCTCTCGGCCCGCTTGGTGAACCCCGACAGCCCGCCACCCTGGCGCAGGGTGCGGATCCGATCGCGGCGTCCGGTCAGGATCTTGTGCGGATAAGCCTGATGGCCGACGTCCCAGATCAGGATATCCCGGGGCGTCTCGAACACGTGGTGCAGGGCCACGGTCAGTTCGACCACCCCCAGGCCCGCGCCCAGATGTCCGCCGGTGACCGACACGGCGTCGACGGTTTCGGTTCTCAGTTCATCCGCCAGGCGTCGAAGCTCGGGCAGCGAAAAGTGCCGGGTGTCGGCCGGGCTGGCGACTTTATCGAGGAGAGGAGTTTTTGAACCCATGATCGGACCTGTCAGGCGCCCCCGCCTTGCGCGGCGCCGAAGTCGCGCGCCGCTTGTGTTTGGTTGTTAAGATTACAAGCCCGCGATTGGCCCTGGTTGAGTCTCAAGTCCTTCGCTCTAGCACGAAATCGACGGCGGTTCGCAAGATTTGACCGCGTTCGCCGAACAGATCCAGATGCGCCTTGGTCTGGATCACCAGATGGGCGATCCGTTCCTTGGCCGCCTGGACCCCGAGCAAGGTGACATAATTGGTCTTTCCCAGGGCCGCGTCCTTACCCCCGGCGGCCTTGCCAAGCGATTCTACATCGCCCTCCGCGTCGAGCACATCGTCGACGATCTGATAGGCCAGACCGATATCCCGCCCGAACGCCATCAGGGCGGCGCGCTCTGCATCCTTCGGCCGGGCCATGGCCAATGGCAGCTCGAAGGCGCAGGCGATCAGCGCGCCGGTCTTCATCCGCTGCATCCGCGCCACGGCGCCCAGATCGTCGTGCACGCCCAGAATGTCGATCATCTGCCCGCCGACCATGCCCCGGGCGCCCGAGGCGTGGGCAAGAAGGCGCACCAGTTCGGCGCGCACCTCGCCGCTGGGGTGGGTATCGGGATCGGCCATGATCTCGAAGGCCGCGGTGAGCAGCGCGTCGCCGGCCAGCACCGCGGTGGCCTCGTCATAAGCCTTGTGCACCGTCGGCTGGCCGCGGCGCAGGTCATCGTCGTCCATGCATGGCAGGTCGTCGTGAACCAGGCTGTAGGCGTGGATGCACTCAAGGGCGCAGGCCGCGCGCAGCACCGACCGCTCGGGCAGGTCGAAGATCCGGCCGGTCTCCATGGCGAAGAACGGGCGAAGGCGCTTGCCCGGGCCGAGGGCCGCATAGCGCATCGCCTCGGTCAGACGTGATTCGGGACCATCCGCCCGTGGCAGAAGTTCATCGAGAGCGACCGTGACGAGGTCGGCGGCCTGGGTGATTCGCTGAGCGAGAAGAAGAGCGGGCACGATCAGGCGAACTCGGCCGGTTCGACGCCGACCGGACCGCCTGGCCCGAGGATGATCTTCTCAACCTGAAGTTGCGCGGCGCGGAGCTTGGCTTCGCAATGCGCCTTGAGC
The DNA here is from genome assembly GCA_025359665.1 of Caulobacteraceae bacterium. Taxonomy (GTDB): domain Bacteria; phylum Pseudomonadota; class Alphaproteobacteria; order Caulobacterales; family Caulobacteraceae; genus Acaudatibacter. Next base: position 3,171 of record JANYFU010000391.1, on the reverse strand, counting down.
AGCGCGCCGCGGCGATAGACATCGACGGAGCGTTCCAATGGGGCCTTACCCGATTCCAGCTCGGCGACGATCTTTTCAAGCTCCGCCAGGGCCTGTTCGAACGAAAGCGCGGCGATGTCGGTCTGTTCAGTCATTGGGGCCGTCGCCCTTCCCTTCGAATTTTATCCAAATACCCTAGCCGAGCGGAGGCGCCCGCCGCAACTCAGCGAGTGGGAGGCGCGAACCGCCGGCTGGACCAGTAGCTGAAACCCTGATCGACCTCGCGCTTCCAGCCATGGAGCACCAGCGCGCGACCGATCATGAAGTTGAAATAGCCATGAGCGATCAGCACCACATTCGCCCCACCCGCCGCCTGCTCTTCCAGCAGGCGCGCCGCCTGGCGCGCCCGGATTTTCGCCTGGGCGTGAGACTCCTGGCCGTCATGATAATTGAAGACGCCCCAGCAGATCCTGGAAACCACGCCCCACCACTTGGGCGAGAACCTGATTGCGCCCGGGATCAGCGGCGATGGCAGCGGCGCTTCGATGAACAGCTTATCGCTGACGAAGGCTCGGTCGCCGCAGATGGCTCTGGCGCTCTGGATCGACCGCTCGCGAGTCGATGAGAACACCGCGCCAGCCTCGCTGGCCATCACCACCAGCTCGGGCGGCGGAACCTGGCCGGGCTTCAGCCCGCCCTCCTCGTATCGCGCCCACCAGTCTCGATAGCCCTTCGCCGTGAGCATAACCCGGCGCGACAGGGCCGGCTCGCCGTGGCGAGCCAGGATCACGGCGCCGGCCATGCTCTCATTTCCCTTGCAGCGCCCGGACATGGGCCATGGCGGACTTCGCCGGCCCGCGCGGGTCGTATCCGCCCTGGAGGATCGATACAAGTTTTCCGCCTCGGCGACGATGGTCCAGCCTGTCGCGGCGGGTGTAAAGGGCAACCTGCATCGCCGCACATTAGAACGGGAATCACCGGGAGACCATGTCGCAAGCCCTCATTCGCCGCGCCGAGGCCCGCGACGCCGAGACCCTCTCGCGTCTGAGCGCCGAGACCTTCAGCGCCACCTTCGCGCATCTCTATCCGCCCGCCGACCTGGCGGCGTTCCTGGACGAGGCCTACGCCGTCGAGCGGTCACGCGGCCATTTGGCCGACCCGGCCACCGCCACCTGGCTGATGGAGGAGGACGGCGCGGCTGTGGGCTATGCGCTGGCCGGCCCTTGTGGCCTGCCCCATCCGGAGGTCACGCCGGGCTGCGGCGAGTTGAAGCGCATCTACCTGCTGCCGGCCTTCCAGGGCGGCGGACGCGGCTCGCGCCTGTTACGGACGTCCCTCGATTGGCTGGAGGCCGAAAAGACCGGCGACCTGTGGATCGGCGTCTGGTCGGAGAACCTGGGCGCGCAACGGCTCTATGAACGCATGGGCTTCGAGAAGGTCGGGGAGTACGCTTTCAAGGTCGGCGCGGCGCTTGATCACGAATTCATCCTGCGCCGACGCCGATAGGCGCGCCCTTTGGGTTCGGCGGGGCGGTTCGCACTGGACAGAAAAGCCCCGGACCGCCATCTTCCATTGGTCGCGAGAGAGCCCAAACCGATGTTCATGAAATTCTTCACCGAATTGCGGACCGCCAAGGTGCCGGTGACGCTCAAGGAATATCTGATGCTGATGGAAGGCATGGATAAGGGCGTGATCAACCGCCGGGTGGAGGAATTCTACTATCTGTCCAGAACGGCGCTGGTGAAGGACGAGAAGTTCCTGGACCGGTTCGACGTGGTGTTCGGCCATGTGTTCAAGGGCCTGGAGATGGTGTCGGTGGAAAAGGCCACCGATATTCCCGCCGAGTGGCTGAAACGCCTGACCGAGAGCTTCCTGACCGAGGAAGAGAAGAAGCAGATCGAGGCCATGGGCGGCTTCGACAAGCTGATGGAGATGCTCAAGGAGCAGATGAAGGAAGGCCAGGGCGAAGGCGACGGCGACGAGGAGGGCGACGAGAACGCCCGCGGCCGCGGCCGCAACTTCCCCATCGGGGCCGACGGCTACCATCCCGAGGGCATCCGCATCGGCCAGGACAAGGGCCGCCACGGCAAGGCGATCAAGGTGTGGGACAAGCGCGAATACAAGAACCTCGACGACACCGTCGAACTGGGCACCCGCAACATCAAGATCGCCCTGCGCCGCCTGCGCAAGTTCGCCCGCCAGGGCGCGCCCGACGAGCTGGACATGAAGGGCACGATCAAGGAGACGGCCAACAAGGGCTATCTCGACCTGATCATGCAGCCCGAGCGGCGCAACACCATCAAGGTGCTGATCTTCTTCGACATCGGCGGTTCGATGGATAGCCACATCCGGGTCTGCGAGGAGCTGTTCAGCGCCGCGCGCACCGAGTTCAAGACCATGGAATTCTTCTACTTCCACAATTGCCTCTACGAGGGCGTGTGGAAGGACAACCGCCGGCGCCACGCCGAGAAGCTGGACACCTGGGACATCCTCAACAAATACGGCCGAGACTACAAAATCATCTTCGTCGGCGACGCCACCATGAGCCCCTATGAGATCACCTATCCGGGGGGTTCGGTGGAGCACTGGAACGAGGAGCCAGGGGCCGTATGGATGGACCGGGTGGCCAAGACCTGGAAATCCGTCGCCTGGCTCAACCCAACCCCCGCCCGCCACTGGGACCACACCCCCTCCATCGCGGTGATGCGGCAACTGCTAGGCGACCGCATGTACCCCCTGACCATCCAGGGGCTCGAGGCGGGGATGCGCGAGCTGGTCCGATCCAGCCGGGGGTGAAACCGCCCCGGGCCGCCCGAGCCGCTGGCCCCCACAGACCCCGACGACCGAGCGACGGCGCTCCGACGACTTTTGACGGCCTTGACTGCTATTCACGTTGTTGGATCGCCGCCGTGGTCACGCTGCGGCAACCTTGAGTTGGCCACGGGGCCGGCCCTACGGCGTGGCCGGTTGGCAAGGGTCAATCAGATAATGGTTCGTAAGTCAGGTGTTCCATAGGGCTCTTCTTGATCATCTTCACTACATTTCAACGGCGATACAGCCGTCCAACTCGTCTATTGCTCTCTCGATCTCCAGAAGAAGATCCCAGCACGGCCGCACAATCTCGACCTTATTTGAGTTGAATGGACCAGAATAGTTGGCGCGAACACGTATCGCCAGCGCGGCCAACTCAAC
>JANYFU010000351.1 GCA_025359665.1 Caulobacteraceae bacterium | reverse complement strand
CGCACGATGTCGGGGTGTCGAGGATATCCTGGAGGGCCCGTTCCAGGGCGCGCCGGCTCGCGGCGACGGTGGAGGCGGCGAGGGTCTCGATATCGCGGGCCAGCCCGAAGGCCTTGTGCAACCACAGCTTGAGCCGCATCGGCAGAATGTCCTCGCCGCCCTCGATGGCGTAGGCGACGTCACGGGCCAGATGCGCCAGGCAGGTCTGGTGCGCGTCGGCATGGCCCTGCTGGGCGATATAGCGGTCGGAACACCAGACCTTGGGCCGGTGTCCGTCCATCATCTCGCGGACCACGACGGCCCCGCGCGTCGGCGCGGCCTTATGGACAACCGCTTCCGCGGAGCGGAACACCCAGTGGTAGGCGTTGCTTCCCTCGATCCGAACGCCGGTCTCATCGGACGCCACCACCGTGGCGGTGCGCAGAGTGGCGACAGCGGCCTCTCGCCCATCCTCGAAGCGGCCCTGCGCCCGGCGCAGCATGTTCATCAGCCCGCCCTGACTGATCCGGACGCCGAACAGGTCGGCGAACGCCGCTTCGAGCCGCTCATAGGACAGGGCCTGGAACGTCTTCAGGTAGGTCGCCACCGCGTGCAGCCGCGGGCCAAACGGCGTGCCCTTCATCTCGGAAGGCAAGTCGGCCGCGACCCGAAGGCCGCAGGATGGGCAGATCACCGCCATGCGGCGGTGACGATCCACCACCGGCGAAATCTCAGGCAAGTCGATCTTGTCGTGTTCGCTGACCACTTCGCCGATCAAGTCCGCCGACAGACAGGCTCCGCAGCCTGGGCATTGATCTGGATAATGATCCTCGGCGCTGTCGAAATCCTCGCTCAGATCGCGGCTGTGACCCTTGTGGCCAGGCTTGGCGCCGCCCGGCCGGGACTTGTCCCGCTGGGCCTTGCGATCCGTCGATGGCGGCTTCGACGACGTGCGCGACGTCTTCTCGGGGCGCTGCAGCCGCAGCACCATCTCGATCAGCTCAGCCTTGCTCAGAAGCTCAAGATCCAAACGGCCCATGCCATCTTGAATCAGCCTTCACACCCCGCCGCAAGGGGGTGGGTAATTACCTGGTTCGGGAACCCACTATGGAAAAACTCTCAAAGAAAGAATTCAAAGCTCGCTTGGCGAAATTTCAAAGAGAAGCAGACGAGCTAAAAGTCGAACTTGACAGTATAAATAAACAAGTGAAATGCCTTCCACGTGACTCAGAAAAGAATAAACTCATAAATCTACTGATGATCAAAGCAAATCTAGTCGAGGCCGATGTTTTTGCAGAGAAACCACTTCGACCTACCTGGAACTCGGCGCGCTGGCTCTCAGAGGCAGAATCCAAAAAGATAGAAATGAGACAATGGCTTTCCGCAGGGAAGGCCGAACAGGCGGAGCGTTGCCGCAAGGAAGTGGAGCGGGCCCACGAATACGCGAAAAAATTGTTAACGACTAAAAAATTGTCAACAAATCTCTAGAAATATACTCGGAGATCCAGATAAGTATTACATCCTCCAGGTCACCACGTCGGTTTCGTACGAACTTCTCATGATCTCACCTCCCGCGCCACATATAGACGACTGGCGCGGCGCATCCAAAGACTACCTCATCTGACGAAAGCGTTAAGCCTGATCTCATGATCCCCGGCGATCATCTCGGCGGCTTTTTCGCCGATCATCAGGCAGGCGGCGTTGATGTTGCCGCTGACGATTTCGGGCATGACGCTGGCGTCGGTGACGCGCAGGCGGCGCACGCCGATCAAGCGCAGCCTCGGATCGACCACCTCGCCGATCCGGCAGGTTCGGGCGTAGTGATACATCGAGGTAGCGAAGTGCAGCGCCATGTCTTCGAGCAGGGCGTCGCTCGGCGGATCGCCGGGTGCATGGCCGTGCTTTTCGGCGAGCTTCGGCGGGATGTTTAGGGGGCCCGGTTTCAAAGGTCCCGGCCAATTGCCGACGATACTCAACACCCGGCGCATGGCCGCGACCATCACGGTCAGATCGTGGGGATCGGAGAAATAGTTCATCCGGATGGCGGGTGGGATAACCGGGTCGGGGCTCTCAAGGACGATCTCGCCCTCGCTGCGCGGCAGCACCGGGTTCGCGGCCACGAGGATATTTTCGCGGTCGGGCGCGAGGAGGTCGGGGTCGGCGAGATAGAGGGCGGTGTCGATGTTCAGGCCCTCGGAGAACTGCCTGGCTTCGAAGCCGCAAGCGGTGAAGCCGATCTGCACGTCGTGGCTGTGCGCATCGCCAAGGCCGGTGGAGCAGAAAGCCAGCGCCTCAACCATCGACGAAGCGGCCAAGCCCTCGCCAGTGGTCTTCCATAGCTCAAGGCGCCGCTTGGCCTCGGCCTCGAGGGCTATGGTGTCCGCGAGTCCCATGGAGAGCCTGATCTCGGCGATGGACACGCCGATGCCCGGGGCCGGAAACAGCAGCAGGCATTGGAGATGGTCCTTGAGGCCCTTGCCCACGGCTGACAGATCCACGCGACAGACCACGCCCAAGTCTTCCAGTTCCTGGCGGGGACCGATACCAGAGAGCATCAACAGATGCGGCGAGCCGATAGCGCCGGCGCAAAGGACCACTTCCCGCGTCGCATGCAGGGTTCGCGTTTCCCCCGATTGCGTCCGGTATTCGACACCGTCGGCGGCCAGGGTCCCGCCCTCACCATTCAGCAGGATGCGCGTGACCAAGGCGCCGGTGACAATTGTCAGATTGGGGCGCCGCTCGACCTCGCCTTCGATGTAGGCGCGATAGGCGCTTGATCGCCGACCCCGGCGGGTGTTGGTCTGGGCGCGTGAAGCGATACCCGCCGGGCCGCCGCGGTCGCGGCCGTTGTAGTCGCCGCGCGGTATGCCGATGCGTTCGGCGGCTTCGAGGAAAGCCTCGGCCGCCGGAACAGCGGCCCGGCGCACGGACACACCCATAGGGCCGCAGTCGCCGTGGGCCGCAAGGTCAATGCCGGGCTCGTCGCCGGCGTTGAAGTTCTCGATCTTACGAAAGTAGGGGAGCACGTCGGCGTAGCTCCAACCCACCGCGCCGCCCGCCGCCCAGGTGTCGAAATCGCCGGGATGGCCGCGGACATAGACCATATAGTTGATCCCCGACCCGCCGCCGAGCATCCGGCCCCGCGCCGAAAGCATGCGCCGGCCGTGAAGCCCGAGGCCCGCCCTCCCCGGGTCGGCCGTTCCCATCCAGTCGGTCTGGGGATCGAGTTGCAGGCTGGCGCAGGCGGCGGGCATCAGTTCCCGTTCGGGCGGCCGATCGCCGGCTTCGACAAGCGCCACCTTGCAGTTGGGGTCCTCGCTTAGCCGCGAGGCGATCACCACCCCGGCCGAACCGCCGCCAACGATGATGAAGTCGAATGATTCAGCCATACCCCCGGCTAGCCGACCGACTCTGGGACAGCCAGCCTAGGACCGATAATCGCCGTTGATCGCCACATATTGCTTGGTCAGATCGCAGGTCCACATGGTCGCCGAGGCGTTTCCCACCCCGACACTAACCCCAACTTCCAGTTCGGCGTGTTTCATGTAGGCGCTCATCGCCACCTCGGAATAGTCGGCCGCCACCGCCCCGTCCTTCGCGGCCGTCAGGGGGCCGAAGGTGACGCCCAGGCGGTGGCGGTTGAGAGGTTCGTCCGCCCGCCCGGCGGCCATGACGATGCGGCCCCAGTTGGCGTCCTCGCCGGCGAAGGCGGTCTTGACCAACGGGCTCTCGGCGATGGTGCGAGCGATCTTGCGCGCCGAGGCCGGGGTCTTGGCGCCGCTGACGGTGATCTTGACGAACTTCGAGGCACCCTCCCCGTCACGCACCAGCTGCAGCGCCAGATCGAGCAGCACGCCTTCAAGCTTTTCCCGGAACTCCGCCAAACGGGGATCGCTGGCCTTGTTGATGGTCGGCGCGCCACTTCGTCCAGTGGCGAACACCAGCAGGGTGTCGTTGGTCGAGCGGTCGCCGTCGACGGTGACGGCGTTGAAGGTCCGGGGCGTCGCCAGCCTGATTATGTCCTGAAGAGCGTGGGGCGCAATGGCGGCGTCGGTGGCCACGAACGCCAGCATCGTGGCCATGTCTGGGGCGATCATGCCCGAGCCCTTGGCGATGCCGGCGATCCGGACCCTGACGCCGTCGATATCCGCCTTGGCGCAGGCGCCCTTTGGAAAGGTGTCGGTGGTCATGATGGCGCCCGCCGCCCGCGCCCAGCCGTCGGGCGTCAGGCCTTTGATCATCTCGGGCAGGCGGGGCGTGATCCTGGTATCGTCGAGCAGCACGCCGATGACGCCGGTCGACGCGGCCAGCACTTCGCCACGGCTACAGCCAATAGCCTTGGCGGCGGCGGCGGCGACCTTGGCGACGGCGCGGTCGCCGGGTTTGCCAGTGAAGGCGTTGGCGCATCCGGCGTTGACCACCAGCGCGCGGGCCGGTCCACCCGCATGACCCAGCCGCGCCTTGCACCAGTCCACGGGGGCCGAACCGACCGCGTGACGGGTGAAGACACCGGCGCAGGTCGTGCCCGGCGCGAAGCGCATCAGCAGCAGATCATCGCGATCCTGCCTGTAAAAGCCGGCGCGGCCAACCGCCAGATCGACGCCGGCGACGGGGGGAATGTCCGGAAAGGCTACCGCCAGAGGCGATATGGGCAAAGCAGAATTGGCGTTCATGGTTCAGACTCATAGCTGACGTTTCGTCAGTCTTGCCATCACTGGACGCCGCGTCCTAGGAGTGGCGGCGGTGAGAGGCGCCTTGGTCGTGAAACAGCGGCCCGTCAAGCCGAGGAGGAAACCAGCGATGAAGTTATTCGACTCCATTGGACCCAATCCACGGGTCGTGAAGATGTTCATGGCCGAAAAGGGCATCGATTTGCCGCGGCACAAAATCGATCTGCTGGCCGGCGAGAACCGCCAGGCGGCCTATACCCAGGTCAATCCGCACGGCACCACCCCGGCCCTTGAAGCCGACGAGGGCGAGATCATCGCCGAGATAACCGCGATCTGCGAATATCTCGAGGAACTTCACCCCGGCCCGGCTCTGATCGGCGAAACGCCAATGCAGCGCGCCCTGACGCGGATGTGGACCCGGCGGATCGACCTGAACATCGTCGAACCGATGACCAACGGCTTCAGATATTCCGAGGGTCACGCCATGTTCAAGGACCGCGTTCACTGCATTCCCCAGGCCGCCGCCGACCTGAAGGCCATCGCCCAGGAAAAACTGACCTGGCTCGACGGCCTGATCGAAGGCCGCGAATGGATCGTAGGCGACCGATTCACCTTGGCCGACATCCTGCTGTACGCTTTCCTGGATTTCGGGACTCAGGTTGGTCAGGCGCTGAATCCTGCCAATACGAATATCTCCGCCTGGTTCGAACGCGTGAAGGCGCGTCCGAGCGCCGCGGCGAGCGCCTAGCCCGATATAAACCCCCGCTTCCACCGAGTGGAAGCGGGGGGACATTGCCGACGCGCATGCGCGTCGCGTTGACACCGCACGGTGCGCTCCCTAAGTCTTCGCGGCGCGGACCGCGTGTTTTATCGAGCCGGCTATGGGCCTTCAAAGGGTCGTGCGCGCCTCGCCACGGCTCGCCTGGATTTTGGCCCTAAACGGACGTTCCCGCATCTCCATGCTCGACCTCAAGAAGCTCTTCGGTTCTTCCAACGACCGCAAGGTCAAAACGATGATGTCCAAGGTGGGGGCGATCACCGCCCTCGAACCGGCGATGTCGGCCCTGTCCGACGACCAGCTCCGCGCCAAGACTGGCGAGTTCAGGGGCCGCCTCGCCGCCGGTGAAGCGCTGGACAGCCTGCAAAACGAGGCCTTCGCCGTGGTCCGCGAGGCCGCCAAGCGGTCTCTCGGCCAAAGACACTACGACGTGCAGCTGGTCGGCGGCATGGTGCTGCATCGTGGCGGCATCGCCGAGATGCGCACCGGCGAGGGCAAGACCCTGGTCGCCACCCTGCCGGTCTACCTGAACGCCCTGGCGGGCAAAGGCGTCCACCTGATCACCGTCAATGACTATCTGGCCAGCCGCGACGCCGAATGGATGGGCCGGGTCTACCGCTTTTTGGGCTTGACGGTCGGGGTGATCGTCAACGGCCTGTCCCAGGCCGAGCGCAAGAAGGCCTACAACTCGGACATCACCTACGGCACCAACAACGAATTCGGCTTCGACTATCTGCGTGATAATCTGGTCTATGACGCCGCCGAGATGGTCCAGCGCGGCCACCATTTCGCGATCGTCGACGAGGTCGACTCGATCCTGATCGATGAAGCGCGCACGCCACTGATCATTTCCGGCCCCACCGAGGACCGTTCCGAGTTCTATCGGACCATCGACCTGCTGGTGAAGGAGATGATCACCCACCCCGAAACCTTCGAGCACGACGAGAAGCAGAAACAGGTCCTGCTGACCGAGCATGGCTCGGAAACCATCGAACAAACCCTCGAGGCGGCGGGCCATCTGGCCGACGGATCGGCGGGTCTCTACGATCCGGCCAATATTTCGGTGGTGCACCACGTCAATCAGGCCCTGAGGGCCAACGTGCTCTATCAGCTCGATCGCGACTACATCGTCCGCAACGGCGAGGTGATGCTGATCGATGAATTCACCGGCCGGATGATGCAGGGCCGGCGCCTGTCCGAGGGCCTGCACCAGGGCATCGAGGCCAAGGAGGGCGTCGATATCCAGCCCGAGAACCAGACCCTGGCCTCGGTGACGATCCAGAACTATTTCCGGCTCTACGAAAAACTCTCCGGCATGACCGGCACGGCGGCCACCGAGGCCCAGGAGTTCTTCGACATCTACAAGATGGATGTGGCCGAGATTCCGACCAACCGGCCGGTGATGCGCAAGGACGCCGACGACGAGGTCTACCGCACCGCCGCCGAAAAGAATCAGTCGATCATCGCCCAGATCGTCGAGTGCCATAAGCGCGACCAGCCGGTGCTGGTTGGCACGGTCTCGATCGAGAAGTCCGAACAGCTCTCGGAAATGCTCAAGACCTATCGGTGGGAGAGCGAGGGCAAAACCGTCGTCGGCGTGCCGCACAGCGTTCTGAACGCCCGCTACCACGAACAGGAAGCTTTCATCGTCGCCGAGGCCGGGGTTCCCGGCGCGGTCACCATCGCCACCAACATGGCCGGCCGCGGCACCGACATCCAGCTGGGTGGCAATATCGACATGCGGCTGTCGAAATGGCGGGCCGAACAGGAGGGCCTCGGCATCGAGCCGAGCGTTGAGGACGAGCAGGCCGAACGCGCGCTGCTGGAAGCCGAGATCCAGGGCAAACGCGATAGGGCCCTGGCTGGCGGCGGTCTGTTCGTTCTGGGCACCGAGCGGCATGAGAGCCGGCGCATCGACAACCAGCTGCGCGGCCGCACCGGCCGTCAGGGCGACCCCGGCCAGTCGAAATTCTTCCTGTCCTGCGAGGACGACCTGCTGCGCATTTTCGCCGGCGACAGGCTGGACGCCATCATGCGGTCGTTCGGCGTCGAAGAGGGCGAGGCGATCACCCATCGCTGGCTCAACGGCGCCATCGCCACCGCTCAGAAACGCGTCGAGCAGCGTAACTACGAGATGCGCAAGAACCTGCTCAAATACGACGACGTGGTCAACGACCAGCGCAAGGCGGTCTTTGAGCAGCGCCGGGAGTTCATGGAAGCCGAGGATCTGTCGGCCATCGTCACAGAGATGCGGCACGACACCATCGACGATCTGGTCGCCCGCCACCTGCCGCCCAAGGCCTATGCCGACCAGTGGGACATCGAGGGCCTGGACGAGCGGGTCAAGGGACTGCTCGGGCTCGAACTGCCGGTGCGTGAGTGGGCCGCGGAAGACGGTATCGCCAACGAAGAAATTCGCGAGCGTTTGATCGCCGCCGCCGACGCCAAGGCCGAAGAACGCGAAACCCTGATCTCGTCAAATCAGATGCGCGGCCTGGAAAAGAACTTCCTGCTGCAGATGGTCGATATGCAGTGGCGCGAGCACCTGATGCACCTGGACCATTTGCGCAATGTCATCGGCCTGCGCGGCTATGGCCAGCGTGACCCGCTCAACGAATACAAGACCGAGGCCTTCTCGCTGTTCGAGACCCTGATCGGCGACCTGCGCCAGGGTGTCACCCGGTGGCTGATGACCGTGGAGATTCAGTTCAGCGCGCCAGAGCCGCTGCCCGCGCCGTCGATGTTCGAGGTGCATATGGACCCGCTCACCGGCGAGAACGAGCGGGCGCTGGAGATGGCCGGGATGGCGCTGGCCGGCGGGTCGCCCGAGCAACGCGCCGCCCTGCCCGTTTCGGCTTTACCGGAGGGTTATGAGCGTACCGGCCGCAACGCCGCCTGCCCCTGCGGCTCGGGCAAGAAGTTCAAGCACTGCCACGGGACGCTGGTTTAGGGCCGGCGCAACCGCTCCATCTCCTTGGCGATCATCTCCTCGCGGCCGATCGAGGTGACACCATATACCGAGAGGCCGTGGGCCAGAAGCCCGATGCCCCACCCCGCCATTGGCCACAGAAACCAGAGGTGACCGGGCGAGGTCAGCAGGTTCAGCGCTGTCAGCCCCAGGTTGACCAGAACGTAGACCAGGGCGTGGGCGCGGAAACCGATCTTGGCGTCGGCGCGGCGGGTTGCCGCGCGGCGTAGTTCTTCATCCGGCCTGATGTCGGTCATGGTCATCGCTCCGTCTCAGGCCTGACGCCAGTTGCCGTGGAAACCAAACGGCACGCGCCTGGGCAACCGGGCGGCGGCGATCGGGCCTGCGGCGATGTCCTGGGCGTCGAAGACCACGAAGTCGCTGCGGTCTTCATTGCCGCGATAGACCACCGAAACAACCCATCCGTCCCCCTCGGCCGACTTGGCCGAGCGCGTCACGAAAACCGGCTCGCCAGGGCCGTCTCCAGCCTCGAACTCATAGGCGACGCGCTTGCCCGTCGCCAGGTCGACATGAGCGATGGCGTCGAAATTGCCACCGGCCCGGCCGGTGTTGGCCGCGAACCAGCCATGACGATAGGCTAGACCAGCATGGCGTTCGTCGAACCGGGGGAACTCTCCGGCCATGTCGTCCAGCGGGGTGCGCTTGATCTGGTTCGAGGCGCCGGCCAGGTCGAAAGTCCAGCGCACCAGGCGCGCGCCGGTGTCCCGGCCACGGCTGCCGTCGGCGTTGGGGAACAGGGGCGCGACCGGATATTCCATCACGTCGGCTTGGATCAGGTTTCCCTCTTCCCAGGCGTTCATCGGGTGGAAGACGTAGCAGGCCTCGGTCTCGAACCAGCGGATCGTGTCAACAGCGGCGTCCCGAGCCATCACACCCACGAAGGCGCCCTTTTCCGGTTCCCAGGCATAGGGGGGAAGGCCGGTCATGGCCCGCTCCAGGCTGCCGGTGAGTGGCAGGACCGGGAACAGGGCATGGCGTTTGGTGACCAGGAAGTCATGGACCATCGAGCTGTAGGGCGCCTCGAAATTATCGCGGCGAAGCACCTCGCCCGTGGCGCTGGTGACGCCGTAGGACATGGTTTTGGTGAAGGGCATCTTGCCGATCGAGTAGCCGAACCAGGTCATCTCGCCGGTTTCGGCATCGATCTTCGGGTGCGCCGTGACCCGGTCCTGGTAGGGCGTCATATAGCCCTTGGAGTCGAGGGTCAGGGGATCCATCTCGAAGGGCATGTGCCCCTCCTCCAGCGCCAGCAGCTTGCCGGCGTGCCAGACGATGTTTGTGTTGGCCACGCCGCCATCCTGGCCAAATACCGACGGATCGGTGGTGGCCGGGTTACCGAAGGTTCCGAACAGCCGCCGGCCAGCCGCGTTTTCCGTCACCCATTTTGGCGTGCGCACGAAGCGGTTGCGGTAGCGGACCTTGCCGTCCTCGACGAAGAAACCATGGATCATGCCGTCGCCACTGAACCAGTGATAGTCGTCCGTGGGATCGAACTGCGGATTGGCGCCGTTGCGATAGAAGGCGCCGGCCAGTTCCCTGGGCATCTGGCCGATCACCGGGACGTCGATGTCCACCTCGTCACGCACGGGCGCGTAGTTGCCGGAGAGATAGGGATTGATGCGCTGCGATCCGTCCATGGCGTCCTCTAGGGCTGATTTAATTCTTACGTTGTAAATTTATGTCGTACGCGATAAGCACTGGCAAGCGATAAATTCACGACTTTGGTCCAACTTTTTCGAGCGCCCCATTGCCCAGGAATCTTTCCGCCGACGAGATCGCCGATTTCCGGGACCGCCTGTGCGACGCGGCCGAGCGGATGTTCGCCGAACACGGCGCCGAGGCCGTGACGATCCGCCAACTGGCGGCCGCGGTGGGCGTCAGTCCGATGACCCCCTATCGCTATTTCAAGGACAAGGAAGCCATACTGGCCGCCGTGCGAGCCCGAGCCTTTGACCGCCACGCCGAGGCCCTGGAACGCGCCTATGCCGATGCCGAACCAGCCGCTAGGGCCGGCGCCTTGGGAGAGGCCTATATCCGCTTCGCCCTGGACAACCCCGAAGCCTACAAGCTGATGTTCGACATCACCCAGCCGAACGAGGCCGAGTTCCCGGAGCTGGTTCGGGCAGGTGAGCGCTCCCGGCGCACCATGACCCTACATCTGACCGACGAGATCGCCGCTGGCCGCGTTGTCGGAGACTCCCAGTTGATCGCTCATATGTATTGGGCCGCGCTGCACGGCCCACTGATGTTGCAGTTCTCGCA
>JANYFU010000341.1 GCA_025359665.1 Caulobacteraceae bacterium | reverse complement strand
CTGCCGCTCGACCTGCCCTCGTATCAAAAGAAAGAGACCTGGGGCGCGGCGGAGACCTTTTACCAGCTGGTCCGCGCGTTGGCCGGGCCGGTGGCCGCGCGCGAGAAATCGGCGCGCCCGCGCTGCAATATTCTTGGTCCGACGGCCCTGGGCTTTCGCCACCGCGACGACCTGATCGAGGTGGGGCGCATCCTGCGCCAGATGGGCGTGGAGGTGAACGTCACCGCGCCTCTGGACGCCACGCCCGATGATCTGCGGCGGCTGCCCGACGCCGATTTCAATATCGTGCTCTATCCCGAAATCGCCGGGGCGGCGGCCGGCTGGCTGGAGCGCGTGCATGGCCAGCCGACGATCCGCACTGTGCCGATCGGCATCGGCGCCACCCGCGAATTCATCGCGGCGGTGGCGGAACTGGCCGGGGTGGACCCCGCGCCCGCGCTCGATCAGTGCGGCTCGCACATGCCCTGGTGGTCGCGTTCGGTGGATTCGACCTATCTGACCGGTAAGCGGGTGTTCATCTTCGGCGACGCCTCGCATGCCATCGCCGCAGCCCGGGTGGCGTCGGAGGAACTCGGCTTCGAAGTCGTCGGCCTGGGCGCCTACAACCGCGAATTCGCCAGGGAGGTGCGTGTCGCGGCCGAGGCGCTGGGCCTAACCGCCCTGATCACCGACGACTATCTGGAGGTCGAGCGCGCGATAGCCGAGCTGCAGCCCGAGCTGGTCCTGGGCACCCAGATGGAGCGGCACATCGCCAAGCGCCTGCGCATCCCCTGCGCGGTGATCTCGGCCCCGTCACACGTCCAGGACTTCCCGGCCCGCTACTCGCCGCAGATGGGTTTCGAGGGCGCCAATGTGATCTTCGACACCTGGGTGCATCCGCTGGTGATGGGTCTGGAGGAACATCTGCTGGCGATGTTCCGCGACGATTTCGAATTCAACGACGACGCTGGACCGTCCCATCTGGGACACGGCGCGTCCGCCCCGGCCTCGGCGCCGGCCCCGGTCCCGGCCGCCGCTAACGAAGTCGTCTGGACCAAGGAGGCTCAGGCTGAACTCACCAAGATTCCGTTCTTCGTGCGCGGAAAGGCGAGGCGCAACACCGAGGCGTTCGCCACCGAACGGGGCATAGCCACGATCCAGATCGAGACCATGTACGATGCACGCAGTCATTTCGCCCGCTAGCGTCGCATCCAGCGTGATCACCCCGGTGCGGGTGGTGATCATCACGCTCGACAAGCACCTCAACGCGGTGTTCCAGCGCGCGTCGGATGATCTCGGCCGGGCGGTTCCTGGGCTTTGCGTGGCGGTTCACGCCGCGACCGACTGGGCCGAAGACCCCCACGCCCTGGCGCGATGCGTCGAGGATATCTCCCAGGGTCACATCATCGTCGCCACCCAGTTGTTCATGGAGGATCAGGTCCGCGCGGTCCTGCCGGCCCTGACCGCGCGCCGCGACGCGTGCGACGCGATGCTGGGGCTGCTGTCGGCCGGCGAGATCGTCAAGCTGACCAAGCTTGGCGCCCTGAAGATGGATGGCTCCGACAAGGGTCCCCTGGCGGCGCTTAAGAAACTGCGCGGCTCTAAGACCAAGACCTCCGGTTCCAGCCAGATGGCGGTGCTGCGGCGCCTGCCCAAGCTTCTGAAGTTCATCCCGGGCGCGGCTCAGGACCTGCGGGCCTATTTCCTCAGCATGCAGTACTGGTTGTCCGGGTCGCAGGAAAACATCTCGGCCATGGTGCGGTTCCTGGTCGGCCGCTACGCCGACGGTCCGCGCCGGGCGCTGCGTGGGCGTATCGAGGCGCCGGAGCCTCGGGAATACGCCGAAGTCGGTCTATATCATCCCCGGTCGCCGGGGCGGATCGTGGAAGACGTCGAGGCGCTGCCGGCGCTGAAGGGCGAAACCAGGGGCGTGGTCGGCATCCTGATCCTGCGGTCCTATGTGCTGGCCGATGACGCCGGGCACTACGACGGCGTGATCGAGGCGCTGGAGGCCCGGGGACTGAGAGCCATCCCAGCCTTCGCCAGCGGTCTGGACGGGCGCCCTGCGATCGAGAAGTTCTTCATCAAGGACGGCCGGCCCCGCGTCGACGCCGTGGTCTCACTGGCCGGTTTCTCGCTGGTCGGCGGGCCTGCCTATAACGACGCCAAGGCCGCCGAGGACATGCTGGCCAGGCTGGACGTGCCATATATCTCTGGACAGCCGCTGGAGTTCCAGACCCTCGAAACCTGGGGAGCCTCGGCCACCGGGCTGACGCCGGTTGAATCGACCATCATGGTGGCGATCCCGGAACTGGACGGCGCCATCGCCCCGATGGTGTTCGGGGGCCGGTCCGAAGGCGCGGGCAAGCCGTGCCAGGGTTGCGCCCGCCGGTGCGTGCATCCCGAAACGCCGCAAGCGCCACGCATGCTGACATGTCCGGAACGCGCCGACGCCATGGCCGACCGGGTCGCCAGGCTGGTCGCCCTGCGGCGCAGCGCCCGCGCGGACCGCAAGGTCGCCGTCGTGCTGTTCAACTTCCCGCCCAACGCCGGCGCGGTCGGTTCGGCTGCCTATCTGGCGGTGTTCGCCTCGCTGCATAACACGCTGAAGGCCATGGCCGCCGAGGGCTATAAAGTCGAGGTTCCAGTGTCGTCGGATGAGCTGCGCGAGCGGCTGCTGCAAGGCAATTCGGCCCGGTTCGGAACCGACGCAAACGTGCATTGCCGCATCCCCGTCGAGGACCATATCCGCCGCGAGCGCCACTTGTCGGCGATCGAGGGGCAGTGGGGTCCAGCGCCTGGCAAGGTATTGAGCGACGGCGGCTCGATCTTCGTGCTGGGGCTCCAACTAGGCAATGTGTTCGTCGGCCTTCAGCCCGGGTTCGGCTATGAAGGCGATCCGATGCGGCTGCTGTTCGAGCGTGGCTTCGCTCCCACCCATGCGTTTTCCGCCTTCTATCGCTATCTCCGCGAGGATTTCAGCGCCCACGCGGTGCTGCATTTCGGCACCCACGGCGCGCTGGAATTCATGCCCGGCAAACAGGTGGGCCTGTCGGGCGATTGCTGGCCCGAGCGGCTGATCGGCGATGTACCGAATTTCTATCTCTATGCCGCCAACAATCCATCGGAAGGCGCCCTGGCCAAACGCCGGTCGGGCGCGACCTTGATCAGCTACCTGACCCCGCCGGTGGCTCAGGCCGGGCTCTACAAGGGTCTGCTTGATCTTAAAGGGACGATCCAGCGGTGGCGCGCGGCGTCGCCAGAGGCCGAGATCGAACGGGCGGCCCTGGCCGAAGCGATCCGCGAACAGGCCGACGCCCTGGACCTCACGCCGGCGACCGGCGGCGGAAACGACCTGGTCGAGACCATCGCCGCCAAGGTGTATGAGGTCGAACAGACCCTGATCCCCAGCGGCCTGCACACCGTGGGCGAGACCGCTTCGCCCGAGGAAAGGGTCGATCTGCTTCTGGCGATGGCCGAGGCCACCGGGGGGCCCACGCCCGCCAAGGCGGCGATCGCGGCGATCGTCGATGGCGCCCAGCCCGAGGCCGCGATCGCGCTCAGTGGCCTGAAGTCCACCCGGGACAATATCGCCATGCTGGCCGATCTGGCCGGGCACAATGCCCTGCTGGCGCGCGATCACGAGCTGGACGGCATCATCCGCGCCCTTGATGGCGGCTATATCCGCCCGGCGCCGGGCGGCGATCTTGTGCGGACCCCGGCGGTCATGCCGACCGGACGCAATCTGAACGGCTTCGATCCATTCCTGATCCCCAGCGCCTTCGCGGTGCGCGACGGCGCGCTACAGGCCAAGGTGCTGCTCGACCGTCATATGGCCGACACCGGGACCTTCCCCGAGTCGATCGCCCTGGTGCTGTGGGGTTCGGACAATCTCAAGAGCGAGGGCGGGCCGATCGCCCAGGCCCTGACCCTGTTGGGTGCGCGCCCGCGGTTCGACGCCTATGGCCGGCTCTGCGGGGCCGAGCTGATCCCGCTGGAAACGCTCGGCCGTCCACGGGTCGATGTGGTGATGACCCTGTCGGGGATCTTCCGCGACCTGCTGGGCCTTCAGACCCGAATGCTCGCCGAAGCCGCGTTCCTTGCCGCCAGCGCCGACGAGCCCCTGGAGATGAACTTCGTCCGCAAGCACGCTCTCGACTATCAGCGCGCCCAGGGCTGTGATCTGGAGACCGCCGCGCTGCGGGTGTTCTCCAACGCCGACGGCGCCTATGGGGCGAACGTCAATCAGCTGATCGACTCCGGCGCCTGGGCCGAGGAAGACGAACTGGCCGACGCCTATGAGGCGCGCAAATGCTACGCCTTCGGCCGCGACGGCAAGTCGGTGCGGCAGTCGGATGTGCTGCAGGATAGCCTCAAGCGGGTCGACCTGGCCTATCAGAACGTCGAATCGGTCGAGCTCGGCGTCACCACGATCGATCACTATGTCGACACCCTGGGTGGGATCAGCCGGGCGGTGAAGCGCGCCAAGGGCGTCGATGCGCCGGTCTATATCGGCGACCAGACCACCGGCCACGCCAAGGTCCGCACCCTGGCCGAACAGGTGTCGCTGGAGACCCGCACCCGGACGCTGAATCCACGCTGGTTCGAGGGCCAGCTTAAGCATGGCTACGAGGGCGTGCGGCAGATCGAGGCCCAGGTCACCAACACCATGGGCTGGTCGGCCACCACCGGTCAGGTCGCGCCCTGGGTCTACCAGCAGATCAGCGAAACCTTCGTCCTGGACGGGGCGATGCGCGAGCGGCTGGCCGGGCTCAATCCGATCGCCGCCTCGCGGATGTCCAAGCGGCTTCTGGAAGCCTGCGACCGCAAATACTGGGCGCCCGACGACGCCACACTGCAAGCCCTTCGCGACGCCAATGACGAACTCGAGGATCGCCTTGAAGGCGTCCCCGCGGCAGCGTGATCGAATAGGAAACTTAAGCCATGACCGTACTTGACATCCCCCGCACCCTGAAAGGCCGCCTCGACGGCGAAGGCAGCGTGCAGGTGGCGCTCGATCCCTTGGTGCGGATCGGCGCCGCCAAGGTGTTCGCCATCTATGGCAAGGGTGGGATCGGCAAGAGCACGACGTCGTCGAACCTCTCGGCCGCGTTCTCGAAACTGGGCAAGCGCGTGCTGCAGATCGGCTGCGACCCCAAGCACGACTCGACCTTCACCCTTACCAAGCGCCTGGCCCCAACAGTGATCGACGTGCTGGAGAGCGTGGATTTCCACACCGAGGAACTGCGTCCCGAGGACTACTGTTTCGAAGGCTACAACGGGGTGATGTGCGTCGAGGCGGGCGGCCCGCCGGCCGGCACCGGCTGCGGCGGCTACGTGGTCGGCCAGACCGTCAAACTGCTCAAGGAGCACCATCTGCTGGAAGACACCGACGTGGTGATCTTCGACGTGCTGGGCGATGTGGTCTGCGGCGGGTTTGCCTCGCCTCTCCAGCACGCCGAGCGGGCGATAATCGTCGCCTCCAACGACTTCGACTCGATCTTCGCGATGAACCGGATCATCGCGGCGGTGCGCGCCAAGTCGAAGAACTATGAGGTCCGCCTGGGCGGGGTGATCTGTAACCGCAGCAAGGACACCGATCAGATCGACCGCTACAACGCCGCCGTCGGGCTGGAGCGCCTGGCGCATTTCCCCGATCTGGACGTGATCCGCCGCAGCCGGCTGAAGAAATCCACGCTGTTCGAGATGGAGTCCTCGCCCGAGCTCGAGGCGGTCAAGGACGAATACATGCGGCTCGCCGCCAGCCTGTGGGTCGGTGACACATCCTATGACGTGATGCCGATGAAGGACCGGGACGTGTTCGACTTCCTGGGGTTCGAATGATGACCACGGCGATCTATGATGATCGGCGCGGCCGGCTGGAAACCTACTTCAACAAGACCGCCGTCGATGCCTGGGCGCAGCTGACCTCCAACTCGCCGGTCAGCAAGATCCGGGAAACCGTGCGCCAGGGCCGGGACCAGATGCGCGGCCTGTTGATGTCCTGGCTGCCGCGGGAAATGAGCCAGGCGGTGCTGCTGGACGCCGGTTGCGGCACGGGAGCGCTTTCGGTCGCCGCCGCTCGGCGAGGGGCAACGGTGGTGGCGGTGGATATCGCCGCCAATCTGGTTGATCTGGCCCGCGAGCGCGCGCCGGTCGATCTGAGCCCTGGCGTGGTCGATTTCCGCGTCGGCGACATGCTGAGCGCCGAGCATGGTGAGTTCACCCATGTAGCGGCCATGGACTCCCTGATCCACTATCCGGCCGATGAGATCCTGCGCGTGCTTGGCGCCCTTGCCGGCCGGACCAGCGGCTCGATCGTGTTCACCTTCGCGCCCAGCACGCCGCTGCTGGAGGTCGCGCTGGTGATGGGACGGCTGTTTCCGCGCTCTGATCGTTCGCCGGCCATCGAGCCGGTGACCGAAGCGCTGCTGCGCAAGTCGATCGCCGCCCGCCCGGAGTTCGCCGGCTGGCGGGTAGGGCGCACGGCCAAGGTTTCCCGGGGGTTCTATACCTCTCAGGCCATGGAGCTGATCCGCTCGTGAAGACACGGCCGCCCATGCCGGTGTGGTCCTGGCGCGCCCTTGGCGATCGCTGGCTGCCGTTCGCCGACTCGGCCACGCCGGAATTGCCGCTGGGCCGGCTGCTGCGGCTGTCGCTGTTCCAGATCAGCGTCGGCATGGCGACGGTGCTGCTGATCGGCACGCTGAACCGCGTGATGATCGTCGAACTGGGCATCCCGGCTTGGGTAGTGGCGACGATGATTTCGCTGCCGCTGGTGTTCGCGCCGCTGCGCATGCTGGTAGGCCACCGGTCGGACAACCATCGTTCGGTGCTGGGCTGGCGCCGGGTTCCCTACATCTGGTTCGGCACGATGCTGCAATTCGGCGGTCTGGCGATCATGCCGTTCGCGCTGTTGCTGCTGTCGGGCGACAGCCACGCGCCGCCGATCGTCGGCGAGGCGGGCGCCGCCCTGGCTTTCCTGATGGCCGGCGCCGGCCTGCACACGACCCAGACAGCCGGTCTGGCGCTGGCCACTGACCTGGCCCCGGCCCATGTTCGGCCCAAGGTCGTCGCTTTGCTCTGCGTGATGTTGCTGGTGGGAACCGTGATCGCGGCCATCGGCTTTGGCCTGCTGTTGTCTCCGTTCACTGAACTGAAGCTGATCCAGGTCGTTCAGGGCTCCGCCGCCCTGACCATGGTGCTCAACGGCGTGGCCCTGTGGAAACAGGAAGCGCGCAACCGCGATCGTGTCACGACCGGTCAGCCGGCCCCATCGTTCCGCGACGCCTGGCGCGCCTACGCCAACACCGGCCGCGCTGGCCGACGGCTTCTGGCGATCGGCATGGGCACGATGGCTTTTTCGATG
Organism: Caulobacteraceae bacterium; assembly: GCA_025359665.1. GTDB lineage: Bacteria > Pseudomonadota > Alphaproteobacteria > Caulobacterales > Caulobacteraceae > Acaudatibacter. The sequence goes on along the minus strand of JANYFU010000341.1, from coordinate 9,372 downwards.
CAGGACGTGTTGCTGGAGCCCTACGGCGGTAAGATCCTCCACCTGCCGGTCGGCGCTACCACTAGCCTGACCGCGCTTCTGGCGGTTGGCGGCGGCGCTGGCCTGGCCCTGGCCGCCCGGGCTCTTGATCGCGGCGCCGATCCTTACCGGGTGGCCGGCTTCGGCGCGTTGGCCGGCCTCATTGCTTTTTCGTCCGTGATCTTCGCCGCGCCCATGGCTTCGCCGATGCTGTTCGCGATCGGCGTGACGATGATCGGATTTGGCGCCGGCCTGTTCGCCCATGGAACACTGACGGCCTCGATGAACATGGCCAAGTCGGACGCCACCGGCCTGGCGCTCGGCGCCTGGGGTGCGGTTCAGGCTCTGGCGGCCGGTATCGCCATCGCCGCCGGCGGCGTGGTCAGCGACACAGTCTCCAGCCTGGCCAAGCAAGGCCGCTTCGGTCCGACTCTGACCGGCCCCGCCACCGGCTATACGGCGGTCTATCTGATTGAACTGATCCTGCTGTTCTACACGCTGATCGCCATCGGTCCCCTCGTGGGCCACGAGACTTCGCGGGAAGATCACGCGTTGTCGAAATCAGGGGGGCTGGCCAACTTACAGCCTGCTCCAGCATCCTTAGGAGGCGCAAATGTATAATGCCTTTTTGACGGGCCAGATTGACGCTGCGGAGATCTTGACCGTCTCTTTCGTGCTGTTTTTCATAGGGTTGGTGTTCTACCTGCGCCGGGAAGACCGGCGCGAGGGCTACCCGCTTGAAGATGACGTCACCGGGCGGTTGGAATCCACCGGAGCCTTGTTCTTCAGCGCCAGGCCCAAGACCTTCATTCTCGCCAATGGCGAGGGAACCCTGACCGTCCCTAACGCCAACCGGGAAAGCCAGGACCTCAACGCCAAGCGGACCGGCCGCGCGCCCGGCTCTCCGTTGACCCCGACGGGCGAACCCATGTTGGCCGGTATCGGCCCGGGCTCGTACGCCAGGCGCGCCAAGCGGCCGGATATGCTGATGCACGGCGGCGTCAAGATCGCGCCGCTGCGGAGCTCACCGGGCTTCTCTCTGGATCCGAAAGGCCCCAATCCCATCGGCATGTCCGTGGTCGGGGCCGACGGCGTGACCGGGGGCGTGGTCATCGACGGCTGGATCGACCGCAGTGAGTTTCTGTTGCGGTATCTTGAAGTCAAGCTCGCCGGTTCAGGCCGCTCGGTGCTGGTGCCGGTGCCCCTGGCTCTGATCGACAAGGCCAGGAAGACGGTGCGGGTGAAGGCGGTGCTCGGCTCGCAGTTCGTCGACGCGCCGGCCCTCGAAAACCCCGATCAGATCACCTTTGACGAGGAAGAACGCGTGGCGGCCTATTATGGCGGCGGCCTGCTGTATGCGACGCCGTCGCGCTCGGAGCCCTATCTATGAGCGAATACGACTTCGAACCAATCCGCGGTCTGCCCGGCGTTCCGCCAGAGGGCGAGACGATCCTCTGGCAGGGCGCGCCCAACTGGTGGACGCTTTCCACCCAGGCTTTTCACGTGCGGGCCGTGGCGGCTTATTTCGCCGCCATGCTGCTCTGGCGGGCCGCCAGTGGAATCTCCCATGGCGAGACTGCGTTGAAGGCCATCGAGGCGGCCATGCTGGTCGCGCCGGTCGCCCTGGCCGCGCTTGGCATGCTGGCCTTCTTCGGCTGGCTCAACAGTCGCACGACGGTCTACACCATCACCAACCGGCGGGTGGTCATGCGGTTCGGCGCCGCCTTTACCAAGGCCATCAACCTGCCGTTCACGATCATCGACGGCGCTGCGCTGAAGTCCTACGAGGGCGAACATGGCGACCTGGCCCTGACGCTGAAGGCCCCCAACAAGATCGCGTTCCTGGCGCTTTGGCCGCATGCCCGGCCTTGGCGGCTGGCGACGCCCGAACCGACCTTGCGGGGCCTGCCCAATGCCCGGGCGGTTGCCGATATTCTGGCCGGCGCCATGAGGAGCCAGGTTTCGCTGCGGATGACGGCGGCCGAACCGGCGGCGCGGGATCATTCTAGTGGCGGGGCGCTGCAACCCGCCCGCGTCAAGGCCGCCTGAGCAAGGATGTTCCGATGAGCGCCATGGACGCCGAGCCATTCCCCAGGGGGGCCCTGATCGCCGCCGCCGCCTTGCTCGGCCTGTCGATCGTGGCCACCGCGGCCGTGCGCCTGGTCAGGATCACCGCGCCGTCGCCCGTCGCCGCGCCCCGCGCCGCGCCGGTGGCGAGCGTCGATCTTGCTTTCGCCGACCAGACGGACGGCTCGGTCTCGGTGCGCGACAGCCATACCGGCGCGCTGGTGGCTACTCTGTCGCCGGGCACCAACGGCTTCGTGCGCGGCGTGCTGCGCGGCCTGGCGCATGATCGCATGACCCGCCACATCGGCGCGGCGCCGCCGTTCCGCCTGACTGAGCTGGACCGTGGCAGGCTGTTCCTGCGCGACACCGCCACCGGCCGTGAGATCGACCTGCAGTCGTTCGGCGTCGATAACCGCGACGCGTTCAAGCGCTTCCTGCATCCGGAAGGGGCGTCTTCGTGATGGCCATTCCGTTCCTTGGCCGCCGCACCCAGCGGACGCCCTGCACCATCGAGATCGAACACACCGAGCGCAGCCTGCACGCCCACGTCGAGCTTGATGGCGGCCTGGCGCTGCAACCCGGGGATCGAGTCCGCGTGCATGGCGAACCGATCCGGGTGGTATTCGGCGACAAGCTGGTTTTGCGCCGCGACGCCACCGTTGAACGGGCGGGGTGGCTGGAACGACAGTGGACCCGGATTACGGCCCGCTTCGAACTTTCGGAACTCTACGACGTCAGTTTCACCCCAGGGAGGTTACCGTGACCACCGCCACGCTTGAAAGGCCAGTCGGGGAGACCACCCGTCTCGCGCAGCAGGACACCGTTCTCAGCCCGCGGTTCTACACGACCGATTTCGCGGTTCTGGACGCCATCGACGTCAGTTCGGTGAGAGCGGAATGGGATGTTCTGATCGCCGAATTGGCCAGCGACACCAATCGCAACCATTTCAAGCGCACCGAGCCGTTCGAGAATATCCTCGACAAGCTAGAACCCGAGTTGCGGCGTGAGTTCGTTGATTTCCTGGTCAGTTCTCTCACCTCGGAATTCTCCGGGTGCCTGCTTTATGCCGAGATCGTCAAACGGGTGACCAACCCCGACATCAAGGCGTTGTTCAAATACCTCAGCCGGGATGAGGCGCGTCACGCAGGGTTTATCAACGAGGCGCTCAAGGATTGTGAGATCGGCGTCGATCTGGGTTTTCTGACCAAGACCAAGAAATACAAGTATTTCAAACCTAAGTGGGTTTACTACGCTCTATATCTGTCTGAAAAGATTGGATACGCGCGCTATATCGCCATCTACCGGCATCTCGAACGCAACCCTGAGTTACGCTTTCATCCGATCTTCAAGTGGTTCAAGGAATGGTGCAATGATGAGTTTCGCCATGGCGAAGCCTGGGCGATGATCATTCGAGCCGATCCGAAGCTGCTACGGGGCTGGAATTTGCTGCTGATCAAGATGTTTTTGCTGCAGGTCTACGCGACCATGTATGTACGCGATCACGCTCGCCCGGCCTTTCACGCCGCGCTCGGCCTCGACCCCACCGAATATGACTACAAGGTTTATCGTATTTGTTCGGAAATCTCGAAGCAGGTGTTTCCGATGATCCTGGACATTGACAATCCCAGGTTCCGGACCGGCTTTGAAAGCCTGAGAAAGATCGTCGAGGCGATGTCCGCCGCCAAGGCGCGGGGCGGCATTCCCGGCATGCTCCAGACCGTTGGTCTTGGTGTGCAAGCCGGCCTGACCTTCGCGGGGCTGTATCTGCTGCCCACGATCCGTAACGAAGCGCCCGCCAACGTGCGCCTCGCGCCGGCGTGGTGAGGGGCTACCGGTTTTGACCTTCGCGGTGATCGCCTCGGCTGTTCTGTTCACGGTGTTCCTGTGGTGGTTCAGCACGGGTGCGATTCTGTGGCTGGATCGCCTGCCGCGCCGCACCTATCGCTGGAGCCTGATCGGCGCCTCCGTGCTGGCGGTCGCCGGCCTTCTCGGTGTTTTTGCCAGCCGAAGCCTCGCCACGCCGGCCGGCGCGCTTTGCGCCTTCACCTGCGCCATCGCGGTGTGGGGCTGGCACGAGGCCAGCTTCCTGATGGGACTGGTCACCGGCCCCCGCACCACCCGGTGCCCGCCTGGGGTGTCCGGTTGGCGGCGCTTCGCCCTGGCCACCTCGACCCTGATCTATCATGAGGTGGCGCTGTTCATCACTGCCGCCGCTTTGCTGGCCCTCGCTTGGGGCGCCCCCAACCAGATCGGCGCCTGGACCTTCCTGGTTCTGCTGGTCAGCCGGCTCAGCGCCAAGCTGAACATCTTCCTTGGCGTGCCAAATTTCACCGAGGAGTTCTTCCCCGACCACCTGCGCTACCTGACCAGCTATCTGCGCAAGAGCCCGATGAACGCGCTGTTTCCCCTGTCGATCGCCGCCGGCGCGGCCCTGGCTGGTGTTCAGGCGTGGCTAGCCTTCGACCGGGACGCGACGATGTTCGCGGTGACCGGATCCTCGCTGCTGTTCGCCTTGACGGCTCTGGCTCTGCTCGAGCACGCCTTCATGGTTTTGCCGCTGCCCGACGCCGCCCTGTGGCGCTGGGCCGTGCCCGCCTCGACCAAACCCGACAACCTTTTGCCCTAACCAACAGACCCATCAACACGCGGGCCAGAAGGACCCGCATCGGCCAGGCCGCTCGGGATAGGCGGCCGAATCGATCAAACGGAGCGAAACCCCATGGACTATGAGAATTTCTTCCAGGAGCAACTGGCCGGACTTCGGTCGGAAGGCCGCTATCGGGTGTTCGCCGAGCTGGAACGGCAGGCCGGAAATTTTCCGACGGCCACGCGCTATCGCGACGACGACACCCACGAGGTCACCGTCTGGTGCTCCAACGACTATCTGGGCATGGGCCAGAATCCCAAGGTGATCGCCGCGATGCATGCGGCGCTCGACAAGTGCGGGGCCGGATCTGGCGGCACGCGTAACATCTCCGGCACCAACCATTTCCACGTGCTGCTGGAGCGTGAACTGGCCGATCTGCACGGCAAGGAAGCAGCCCTGACTTTCACCTCAGGCTATGTGTCGAACTGGGCTGGCCTCAGCACTCTGGCCGGCAGGATGCCCGGATGCGTGGTGCTGTCGGATTCGCTCAACCACGCCTCAATGATCGAAGGCATTCGCCACAGCGGGGCCGAGCGCATGATCTGGAAGCACAATGACGTGGCCGACCTCGAGCGCAAGCTGGCCAGCATCGATCCGGCCCGTCCGAAGCTGATCGCCTTCGAGAGCGTCTATTCGATGGATGGCGATATCGCCCCGATCAAGGAGATCTGTGACGTCGCCGACAAATATGGCGCCATGACCTATATCGACGAGGTCCACGCGGTCGGCCTCTACGGCCCGCGCGGCGGCGGCATCGCCGAGCGCGAAGGCCTTATGGACCGCATCACCGTGATCGAGGGCACGCTCGCCAAGGCGTTCGGGGTGATGGGCGGCTATATCGCCGGCTCGGCGGCCATGTGCGACTTCATCCGCAGCTTCGCCTCGGGCTTCATCTTCTCGACCGCGCTGTCTCCGGCCCTCGCGGCCGGCGCCTTGACCAGCATCAAACACCTGAAGGTCAGCCAGGCCGAGAGGACCCGCCACCAGAACCGCGTGGCCAAGCTGCGCCGGGAACTGACCGCCATCGGCATTCCGGTCATGGAGAACGAGAGCCACATCATCCCGGTGATGGTGGGCGATCCGGTGAAGTGCAAGATGATCAGCGACTGGCTGCTCGACCGCTATGACGTCTACATTCAGCCGATCAACTATCCCACCGTGCCCCGGGGAACCGAGCGCCTGCGCATTACGCCATCGCCGCTGCACTCCGACGCCGACATCGCCCACCTGGTCAACGCGTTGTCGGAACTGTGGTCTCATTGCGCGCTTAGCCGGACGGCGGTGGCGGCTTAGTCCAGGATGGTTGGCCAGATATGGCCCACGGCGCGAGGCGACTACCGACCACGGGGGGCGAAGCACTGCCGGGCCGCGGCCTGACCGCAACTCGATCGCCGTTGACGCGGTGGGCGGATAACGATTGTTTGCGAATTGCCGGGAGGTCGGTGGGCGACCATGGGGAGGTCCATGGGAGGTGGCTGGGCGTTTCAGGGGCGATCCGGGGCGCTTTGTGGGAGCTGATTGGGCGTCGGTGGGGCGGTGGAGGGGTGTTTTCGGGCGACTCGCGGAGAGGCAATCATCTTCAGTATTGAATTAAATAGTTGAAATTATTCTATTTTGGCTAATTCATTTTTACGCATCGGAGCTACCACGAGTTGCGTCGCCTCCTCCCGTGCGTCGGCCGCGCGGAAGGCGTCCAGGGGTGGTACCCGGTCAGAGCGACGCCCGATTTACAATGTGAAAGATCAATAGACATTATCAATATGCAATATTTTACTGGGGATGTCAAGGTTGCGTCTCGACAGCGAGCGGACACGGATGTCGGTGGCGCTGCCCTTGACGCCGGACATGCGTTCGCTGCGTTGGCAGGGTGCTAGGGTGTCCATCTCGCGAGCTTTTGAAAGATTCCTGGTCCGCGTTTTTCTTCAACGCGGCCAGGCCGGCCCGCAACCCAAGGAAGCCCCATGAAACTCTACAATTCGCTCGGACCCAACCCGCACACCGTGCGCATGTTCGCCGTTGAGAAGGGGATCGACCTGCCGGTGCGGGAGATCGACGTCATGGGCGGCGAGCATCGCCGGCCGCCCTACAGCGTGTTCAACCCTATGATGCAGACCCCGGCGTTCGAGACCGACGACGGTCAGGTGATCGTCGAGCTGACCGCGATCTGCGAGTATCTGGAGGAGCTGTATCCCGAGCCGCCTCTGATCGGAGCCACCCCCGGCGAGCGGGCCGAGACGCGCATGTGGGTGCGGCGCATCGACCTCAACGTCCTCGAGGGCCGTTCGCGCGCCGGCCGCGCGACCTTCGGGCGCGAGTTCTACATCGACAAGATCAAGCTGCTCTCGGTGTCGGCGGCCCAGGAACTGGCGGCGCTGGTGGAAGACCGCATCCTGTGGCTCGACGAGCAGATGGCCGGCAAGACCTGGTTTTGCGGTGATCGCTACACCCTGGCCGACATCATGTTCTATTGCTTCATGGCGTTTCGCGCGCCCGAGGGCGGCGGCAGTCTGCCGACCGGCTGCAAGCATTTGCCGGCCTGGTTCGATCGGGTGAGAGCCCGGCCGGCCGCCCAGGCGACGAACGGCGACTAGAAACGATGTATTCGTTCGAAGGCAACCGCGTCACCCGGCACACCGGAACCGAATTTCCGGTGTTTCAGGCGCCCATCGGCCTGATCTCGCGGGCGGACCTCGTCGGCGCGGTTTCGGCGGCCGGCGGCGTCGGCCTGATGGAGACCGCGTCTCTGCCCATGGAAGAGATGCAGGCCCAGTTCGATCTGGTGCGCGCCCGCTCCAACCGGCCGTTCGGCCTGCACCTGATGATCCCTGCCCTGGCCAGCAAGCCCGAGCGGGAGAAGCGGGTGCTCGACTGGGTGCTGGACGGCAGGACGCGCTTCGTCACCACCGGCTATGGCGACCCAACCCGATACATCAAGCGGATCAAGGATGCCGGAGCGATCACCTACCACCAGGCCGACTCCCTGGAAGAAGCCTTGCGGGCGGAAGACGCCGGCGTGGACGGCGTCATACTCGGCGGGGCGGAGAAGGGCGGCGGCAACAGTCGCGACAATCTGCACAGCTTCGCCCTGCTGCAGGCGGCGCGCCGGCGGATCGCCGTGCCGATCGTCGCCGCCGGCGGCATTGTCGACGGCCACGGCATGGCCGCGGCCTTCGCGCTGGGCGCCGAAAGGGTCCTGATGGGCGCCCGCTTCATCGCCTCGAAAGAGTGTCCCTGGCACGACAACTACAAGCAGGCGATCGTCGACGCCGATCGGGTGATCGCCATCGACATGGGCCTGGCGCTGATCCCGCAGATGCGCGCGGTGCGCAACCCGTTCGCCGAGGCGGTCGATCGCGGCGAGGCCGGGCACCGGAAAAACCCCTACGCCGGCGAGGCCATGAAGCTGTTCTACGAGGGCCGCACCGACCTCGCGCTGGTCGGATGCGGCGAAAGCGCGGTGCTGATCGACGAGGTAAAGCCGGCGGGCGACATCGTCAGGGACACGGTTCGTGAGTTCTGGGAAGAGATCGACCGGCTGTCGAACCTGAGGAAATAGGGTTCGCTCGTCGCAAGGTCGTGGGCGTGCTCAACCCTCTTCGTCCGGAAGGTCGCCTGCAAGCGCGGCGTCGATCGCGGCGATCAGGGGTGGAAAATCCGTCCGGATGGTGTCGGCAAGGATCGTCGGATCAATCGTTCCGTAGCCGTGAACCAGCCGGTTGCGCATGGCGATGGCGTTCGCGAATTCGATCTCGCCCAGGTGTTCTTGCACGACCTTAGGGACGCGGGCCGCCGCCTCACCGACGATCTCGGCGGCGCGCGTGACGGCCAGCAGGCGCATGCGGTCGGCTGCAAGGTTCTCGCCCGAGCGATCCCCGAGAAAACCCGCCGCTTCGCGCGCGAAGGCGCGCATGTCCTCAAGAATTGGCCGCGCCAGCCGGCGAGCCACTAGGCCGCAACCATCTCTTCGCGGATGTAGGGCTCCAGTCGTGGGTTCAGATTGGCGCGGGCGACGACGTCGACCCGGACGCCGAGCGCGGATTCCAGAGCGCGATCAAGTCTTGCCAGAGAGAACAGGGTCGGCCCGGCGCCGGGAGCGAAATCAACCAGCAGATCGAGGTCGGAGTCGGGCTCCTCTTCGCCGCGCGCGCGTGACCCAAACACATGGATCGCGCTTACGCCGAAGCGCAGTGCGAGTTCCGGCTTCAGCGCGCGTAAACGTTGCAAAATCGTGGCGAGGTCATCGCTCATACGCCTAGTCTATCCGATGCGGGGCGCCGGAGGAAATGGGCAGCGGTCAACTGCATGCATCCTGATCCGCGTCCATCTTCCGCGCCGCGATGAAGGCCTCCCGCGGCATCTCGACCTTGCCAAACTGGCGCATCTCCTTCTTGCCCTCCTTCTGCTTGTCCAGCAGCTTGCACTTGCGGCTGGCGTCGCCGCCGTAGCATTTGGCGGTGAGGTCTTTGCGCAGCGCGCGGACGGTTTCGCGGGCGATGATCTTGCCGCCGATCGCCGCCTGGATCGGGATCACGAACAGGTGCGGCGGGATCAGGTCCTTCATTTTCTCCACCATGCCCCGGCCGCGCATCTAGGCCCGGCCGCGGTGCACCAGCATCGAAAGCGCGTCGACCGGCTGGGTG
>JANYFU010000323.1 GCA_025359665.1 Caulobacteraceae bacterium | reverse complement strand
GCCGGCTTTGAACCGGCGGACCTCGTCGAGCAGGGTCTGACGCATGACGCGCGCCGACAAAGCCATGAAATGGGTGCGGTCCCGCCAGTCGATGCGATCGAGTTTGAGGATGCGGATCGCCGCCTCGTGGGCCAGATCGGTCGGCTGCAGCGCCAGGCGGGCGCCGTCATCCCGCAGCACCCGCCGGGCGACGGACCGGAACTCGTCGTAGTAGGCGCTCAGCAGCCGGGCCTGGGCGTTGGCGTCGCCACGTCCGAAGGCCTCCCAGAGGATGGTTACATTCCCGCTCGCCGCCTCTTGCGCCACCGACGGGCGCGGCGGGTCTTCCGCGCTGTGTCTCAAGGGGTCGATCCCCATGACGAAGGCCGATCAGGAACTGGAGCTTTCAATCTGTCACGTCTGGCGCCGAAATCAAGCTTGCCTTCCGGGGGACTATTCCCCCGGCCGGTAGGCGCGTTCGGTGTGCCCGGCCAGTTGCTCGGGATAGAAATACACCTCGCGCAGATTGCCCTGGGCATAGCGGGTGGCCTCGTCGTTGAAGTGCGGGCTGGCCGGGTCGCCGCTTTCGCCGCCGGCCGTCACCGCCCAGGCGCGAACCTTCGGCCCGAATTCCACCACCGCCACGAAGCTGTTGCCGTTGGTCCCGTAATACCGCTTGGTCCCCGGATATCGCTTGGATCCGAACGAGGCCAGCGAGCCCCACTGCGACGAGGTGAACGCCACCGGCGTGCTGGCGCCGGCGTCGGTGAAGGTCGGCGCGATATCGTCGGTGAGGCGTTGGAAGCGGTTGATCTGGCCCCACGGCGTACGCCACGAGCCGAAATCGGCGGTCAGCCGGTCCGACGCCTCGCTCAGGGCCCCGAGCTTCTGGGCGGCTGTGGTGTGGTCGATCATCCGCTGCACCGTCGAGATGCGCTCCTCGTCAGGGTCTTGCGAGGCCTTGGCCCACAGGCTTTCGCCCCAGAACACCGCCAGCGATGTCTGAATGGAATTGGCCGCCCAGTGGGCGTCCCACCCCCGCAGCGCCGCAACCTGATCGGCCAGTTTGGCCCGCAGCGGATCGTCCGCCGCCAAGGCGTCATAGGCCGCCGTTAGCGCCGGGATCAAATGTCTGAAGGCCGGCAGGTAGGAGTCGTAAGCGCTGGCCATCAGGGCGAAGGGGGTGAAATCATGCCGCCCTTGAAGCACCCGCACCGCGTGCTCGCCCCGGGGGTTCTCGCCGGCGGTGTCCATGTATTTCGGATACTCAGCCCGCTTGGGGCTGTCCGGTCCGGCGGCCGAATACGGCCAGTCGTTGGTGTTGAACGCCCAGCCGATCTTGGGGTTGGCGACGCTGGGCAGGGTGTCCAGCGCGTGCAGACCCTTCCAGTCGGTGGCCGGATCGGCGCCGTCCACGGGCTTGGCGTAGTCGAACCGATCGTCGCGGATCGGCACGAACTGCGGGTGCAGATAGGCGATCTCGCCCCCGTCGTCGGCGAACAGGGTGTTGTTGCTCGAATTGGCCTTCAGAGACGCCACTTTCATAAAGCTGTCGTAGTCGCGCGCCTTGGTGCGCAGGAATGACTGCTGGAGCGCGTCGGTCGGTGAATTGAGCAGGCCGATGCTGATCCATTTGTCGCCGGCGGCGCGGATCACCGGGCCATGGTGGGTGTGATAGACCGTGAAGGCGCGCGACGCCGTGGCTCCGTCCTTGGCGCGATAGGCGAGCGTGATGGTCGACACCCGCACTGGCCGCAACCTGGCTCCATAGCGATAGAACAGCTTGCCACCGTGGCGGACGATGGTTTCGGCGAACTCGTCGATATTGTCGACACCGCTGGAGGTGTGCATCCAGCCAGCGTGGGCGTTGAAGCCTTGGTAGATGAAGAACTGACCCCAGGTCGAGGCGCCGTAGGCGTTCAGGCCCTCGTCGCTGGTCATCTGCAGCTCGCTGCGGAAGAAGAAGCTGGTGTGCGGGTTGATCAGCAACAAGGCGTGGCCATCGACCGTGTTGGCCGGCGCTATAGCGATGCCGTTGGAACCGGTGGGCTCTCTGAAACCGGTGTCGATCTGGGCATGGAGAGTCGGCTTGTGGCCGTAGAACGCCTCCAGCTCGGTCAGATTCACCCGCTCGATGTCGCCGCCGATACTGCCCTCGGAAAAGCTCAGGGCCATCCAGGGTTCGAAGTGTGTGATCACCTTGGGACTGACCTTGGGATGCGTCGCCAGATAGTAGTTCAGTGCGTCAGCCCAGGCGTCCATCAGGCTCTTCAGCCAGGCCGGGCTGGCCGCGTAGCGGATCTTCAGATCGTCGGGGTCGATGAACAGCCGCTGGCGCAGGTCCTGATAGAGATTGCCTTCGCCCTCCGCCTCGGCCGTGCGGCCCAGCGAGGTAAGATAGTTGGTTTCCACCCGGTTGAAGTCGTCCTCGGCCTGGGCGTAGATCATGCCGAACACCGCTTGCGCGTCGGTCTTGCCGTGAACGTGGGCGATGCCCCAGTCGTCGCGCGTGATGGTCACATCGGCGGCCTCCGCCTTCCACCGCGCGGCGTCATCGACCACCGCCGCCCTGGCCGAGCCCAGGCTGAGCACGCCCGCCAATACCGATCCCAAAATCAACCCGCGCAAGCGTTCCCCCATCCTGGTGTTCATCTCCCACTTGTTCCGCGCGCCCAGGCCCGTAAAGTCAAAAAATTATTTGCCAAGGGAACACCGCGCCATGCCCATCTCTCCGGACGTCGCCGAAATCGTCGGCGAGATCGACTTCGATCCGGACGCCCTGCACGCCAAATACCTCGCCGAGCGGGATCGGCGCCTTCGTCCCGACGGCTCGGAGCAGTATGTCGAGGTGAAGGCCGAGTTCTCCCACTACATCGACGATCCCTATGTCGATCCGGGCTTCACTCGCGAGCCGGTATATGACGAGGTCGAGGTCGCGGTGATCGGCGGCGGGTTCGGGGGGCTGCTGATGGGCGCCCGGCTGCGCGAGGCCGGGGTCGAGCGGATCCGGGTGGTCGAGAGCGCCGGCGATTTCGGCGGCACCTGGTACTGGAACCGCTATCCGGGGGCGATGTGCGACGTCGAATCCTACTG
>JANYFU010000302.1 GCA_025359665.1 Caulobacteraceae bacterium | reverse complement strand
CCCTCATGGCCGAGCACGGCCGGCAGGCTGAAAGGCATGGCGCCTTCGCGCGCGACGATGTCGGTATGGCAGACGCCGACCGCGGCGATCCGCACCAGGATCTCGTCGGGCCGGGGATCATCGAGCTCGACGCTCTCCAGGGCGAAGTCCGCCCCCGCCGTCCTGGCCACCGCCGCCGTTACTTGCATCGCCGTCTCCCTGGGTCCCGGATAGAGTCGCGACAGGCTTTAGCCGTTCGCCGTCCGGTTGGAAAATCCCCGCAGCACCGCCCAGGCCTGCGCCTTGCGCGCAAAGGCCATGGTGTGGGCCGGGCTACTGGACGGCAGGGAGATCAGCACCGGGGCGAAGTCGGCGGGCAGCTGTTTGCTCCCGATGGCGGCTGCCTTGAGACCGTTGAAGGCGACCGCCCGCAGGGCCGGCAAGGTCGCGGCGAATTCCGCCAGGGCATTGGGCGTGACCTCGCGGATTGCGCCGTCGAGACTGCCGGGGCGTCGAGCCTGGCCGACGACATCCCAGAGCCCGACCCCGTGCTTGAGCAGCCTGGCGAGCCGCGCCTCGTAGGCCAGGCCGGCCAGATCTGCGTCGATCACCGTCTCCATCAGCCGCCAGAACTGGTTCTGGGGATGGGCGTAGTACTGCGCACGCGCCAGCGACACCTCGCCTGGCAGGCTGCCGAGGATCAGCAGGCGCGTCGCCGTATCGGCGACCGGCGGAAAGGAGGATTTGAGGGTTATGTCGTGGCTCGTTCGAGGGAGTGCGGCGGGTAGTGGGGCGGCGGTTTCAGGGCGCGAGACTTTGCGAAGATGCCGATTCTACCGTTAATCGCCGTAGTTACGGTGGCCTTTCCCCTGGTTGAGACCCGTCTCGGATGGTTGGAATCGGTCGGAGCGCGCGACATAAGGACTTATATGAGAATCTGCATATTGCAGATCAAGCTGGAAAAGTCAGGAGCCGCCTGATCAATGGGCATCGCGTGCACCTTCCCGACAGGCCGCAAGCACCTCTTTCGCGGTTGCATCGTCGCTTGCGCGCGCGATGACCATCGCCCCGACCAGCATGCTGAATTCCCGGATCGCGGCCGTGCGCCGCGCGGACGCCGAGCCCTTCATGCTTTGGGCGATCGCCGATACGACCCGATTCACCCCAGCGCCGAACGACGCCTTCAGGGCGTCGGCGCCGCGCGCGACCTCTTGGCCAAGGGCGGCGACCGGGCATCCGATGCCCGGATTGGCTTTGTGCCCATCGGACAGATAGAGCGCTCGAAACGTAACGAAGGCCTCGTGGCTGTTGTCGGTCTCAAGCAGATGAAGAAAGTCGGAGAACGCGGCCGCCATCGCGCTTTCCGCTAGCCCGTCCTTGGTTTCGAAATGCTTGTAGAAGCCGCCGTGGGTCAGGCCGGCATGCAGCATCACGTCGCCGACGCTGGCGCCCCCAAGGCCCCGCTCGCGAAACAGACGTGACGCGCTGGCGATGATGCGCGCGTGGCTCTTGTCCTTTTCCTCGCGCGACACTCGCATTTCACCGACTCCCCGAAAAACCCGCTTGACAGATTGGAGGCTATTCATCATCCATAAAGATGTCAATCATCATCCAAATGGCCGAGGCCGCTTGGACGACCCACAAGGAGATTCCCCATGGCTAAACCCACCGTCCTGGTGACCGGCGCCACCGGCAAGACCGGCGCGGCGGTCGTCGCTCAACTTCGCGACCAGGGCTGGCCCGTGCGCGCCATGGTGCGCGCGCGGGACGCCCGCAGTGAGGGTTTGGGCAGTGAGGGTTTGGAACGTCAGGGGGCGGAAATCGTCGTTGCCGACATCTTCGATCCCGATCAACTGCTGGACGCCATGCGCGGCACGCGGCGCGCTTATTATGTGCCGCCGATTCACCCCTACGCCATCCATGGCGCGGACGAGCGCTGGCGTCGCGAGCACGGCTTGATGATGGTGAAGCAACCCCCCGTCGAGCCGCGGGACCGGACGATGGTGTTGTCGAGCGATATATCAAACAGGAATGAAGTCTCATGGGCGACTTGAACGAAACCATTCGCGATCACTACCAGGCCGGTGTCGGGGAACAGGGCGCCCTGCTCGCGCGGCTATCCGCCATGATCGACCAGCTTGAGGGTCCGCCCTCCTCCCAGGCCCTGGCGGCGGTCGATCAGTTCCACGTCGGTGGATTGAAAGCGACCGCCGAGCTGGCAAAGAGAGTCGGCGTGCGACCCGAGATGGACGTGCTCGACGCCGGCTCCGGATTGGGCGGCCCGTCGCGCTATCTCGCCGAGACCTTCGGCTGCCGCGTGATCGGGATCGATCTGACCCCCGACTATGTCGCCATCGCAAAATTGCTGGCCGAGCGCACCGGGCTGGCCGACAAGGTCGGTTACCGCCTTGGCGACCTCACCCAGCTCCCGTTCGAGGACGCCTGCTTCGATCTGGTCTGGACGCAGCATGTCGTCATGAACATCCGTGACCGCGACGGGCTCTATCGCGAGCTTCGCCGCGTGTTGAAACCCGGCGGCCGCTTGGCGTTTTACGATCCCATCGCCGCGGACGAAAAGCCCGAGCCCTTCTACCCCGTGCCTTGGGCGGCATCCGCCGAAACCAGCACGCTGCTGACGGAGGATGAAACGGTGGCCGCGCTGCGGGGCGCGGGGCTCAAGCCTGTCAGCTTCGATGATGTCACCCTGGAGGCGATGGGCTGGCTGATCCAGCAACAGGCTCCGGTCGCGCAGTCCCCGCTCAACCTCGGCGTCGTCATCGGCCCGCGCATCGGCGAACTGGTCGCCAATTTCGGCCGCAACCTCCGCGAAGGCCGCGTCCGGCTGGTCATGGGAGTCTGCGAGGCGGTGTGACTGGCTGTCGAGACGACGCCTGAGGCCCCAAAGCGTCAGCACCTACGTCATCCCAGCCCCAAGGTCGACGCCGCTCGAAAACCGCATTCCCGCGGAACAGCGTCAAATCGCAGACCATGCGTAACCATCCGGCGTAGGCCGCAGGGGGCCTATTTGGCGTCGGTCGCAGTCGCCGGCCGACTTTGATTTTCCCGATGGGTCCGGATCAGGTCGGTTAGCGTCTCGATGCCGAAGTTGGTGAAGGCCATGACGCCTTCGGCGATCTCGCCGGTTCCATGGACCCAGATCAGTCCAGCCTCCGGATCCATTTCGTCAGCCATGTCCCAGATGAGTTCTTCGTCCTCGCCGAGCATTTCGGCGATGCGGGCGATGGTGGTGACGCGGTGGACCTTGTTGACCGGCGCCAAGGTCAGGCGGCCTTGGCGGCGATGGCGGCCGCCTCGGATTTCCAGTTCCACGGCAGCAGTTGATCGAGGCGGTGGGCCGGGTGGGTTGCGATGCGGGCCAGGACGTCGGCCAGCCAGGCCAGGGGGTCGACGTCGTTCATTTTCGCGGTCACGATCAGGCTGTACATGGCCGCGGCGCGCTGGCCGCCCCGATCGGATCCGCAGAACAGCCAGGACTTCCTGCCAAGAGCGATCCCCCTGAGCGCCCGTTCGGCGGCGTTGTTCGACAGACAGACCCGGCCGTCGTCGAGGAACCGCGTGAAGGCCGGCCATCGCGTGAGGATGTAGTCCATGGCCTTCGCCAGATCGTGGCCGCGGGAGAGTTTGGCGCGCTGGTCGATCATGCATGCCTTCAGGTCGGCGACCAGCGGCGCGCTCATCGCCTGGCGGACGGCCTTGCGCTGATCGGCGCCCTTGCCATTGAGGGTTCGCTCGATCTCGAACAGGGCGTCGATCCGGCGCACGATCTCCATGGCCATCGGCGAGACGACGATATCCTTCTTGCCCGCCGCCTTGCGCCGGGCGTTCTCTTCCAGATCGGCCATGGCGAAGAACGGGCGCCGGGCATGGACCCAGCAGGCGGCCTCCAGGATAGGGCCTGGTTGTCGATTGCCTTCGTAGAGCTTGCCGTACCCGCCGTAGGCGTCGGCCTGGAGGATGCCACGGTAGTTGGCCAGATGCGTCCTTGGATGCTCGCCCTTCCGATCGGGCGAGTAGTAGAACATCGCCGCCGGCGGATC
>JANYFU010000293.1 GCA_025359665.1 Caulobacteraceae bacterium | reverse complement strand
CTGCGCCTGCGGCAACGGCACGGCCGGCGCCTTCGCGCCCGAGGCCCTGCGCCGGATGGGCGCCGAGGTGATCCCGGTGGAGTGCGACCTGGACTGGACTTTCCCCAACTACAATCCCAACCCCGAGGACACCGAGATGCTGCATTCGATGGCCGCCTCGGTGAAACAATACGGCGCCGACCTGGCCCTGGGCTTCGACGGCGACGGCGACCGTTGCGGGGTGGTGGACGACGAGGGCGAGGAAATCTTCGCCGACAAGATGGGCCTGATGCTGGCCCGCGACCTGGCCCCAATACATCCGGGCGCAACCTTCGTGGTCGATGTCAAATCCACCGGGCTCTACGCCACCGACCCGGTGCTGGCGGCCAATGGCGCCACCACCATCTATTGGAAGACCGGCCACAGCTATATCAAGCGCAAGACCTCCGAACTGGGCGCCCTGGCCGGCTTCGAGAAATCCGGCCACTTCTTCTTCAACAAGCCGCTGGGCCGGGGCTACGACTGTGCGCTGACCGCCGCGGCGGCGATCCTTGCCATGTTGGACCGCAATCCCGGCAGCAAGCTCAGCGACCTGAAGCGCGCCCTGCCGATCGCCTACACCTCGCTGACCATGAGCCCGCACTGCGCCGATGAGATCAAATACGATGTGCTGAAAGAGGTGATCGCCACTTATCAGGGCGTGGCGGATCGGGGTGAAACCATTGTCGGCCGCAAGATCGTCGAAGTGATCACCGTCAACGGCGTCCGCCTGGCCCTGGAGGACGGCTCCTGGCTGCTGGTCCGCGCCTCGTCCAACAAGCCCGAACTGGTGGTGGTGGTGGAAAGCACCCACTCCGCCGACGACATGCGCGATCTGTTCCACAAGGAGGTCAAGCCGAGGCTGGCCGCCTGGCCGGCGATCGGCAGATACAATCAGGAAATCTGAGCGGGTTTCCGGCGGTGAAACGCCCACCCGTCCATAAGGTTCACGACGACCACCGACCCCTCGGATTCGAGCGGCTGGTGTTTTTCAGCGACGCGGTGTTCGCCATCGCCATCACTCTGCTGGTGCTCGATTTGAAACCACCGGCCGAGACCCATGGAGCGGCGCTACTCAAGGTCATGATCCCCAAGCTGATCGGCTTCGTGACCAGCTTCTTCGTGATCGGCATCTATTGGCTGGCGCATCACCGGCTGTTCGAGACTATCCGGGATCAGGACGGAGCCCTTCGCCGGGCCAATCTGGTGTTCCTGGCGGCGGTGGCGTTCCTGCCGTTTCCGACCAGCCTGGTGGCTGAGGGTCCCGCCGTGATTCCGGTGGTGCTCTACGCGCTGTCGGTGGCGTTGGTGGGCCTGTTGCTTGTCGGCCTTATCCTGGTCGCGCGCCGGCCAAAGCTTCTGCGGGCCGGGGAAACGCGCGGCGGCACGGCGCGGTTCGCCATCAGGTCCCTGGGACAGCAGATCGGCTTCCTGATCACCGCCGCCATCGCCACCCGCAAACCTGATTGGTCGATGCTGATGTGGCTGCTGCTCTACCCGATCGTCCTGGCGATGGACCGACTGGGCCGCCTGGTGGAACGGCGGATGGATGCTCGCTCAACCCATCAGCAATCTTGATATGAGGAAGTAACTAACTTGCCAGGATGGTCCAAAGGCGGACTATTATTTCATGTCATACGGCGATTTCATTCATGTCCGTGTTTTTGGCTAGAAAAAAACGGGAAATACATACGGGTCCTGAATTTACGATCAAAGCCGGCGTGGGCGGTTATTCTCAAGCCGTATCGACCGACTCCATCAGCGCGCGGTGTTCATTCGCGCTGAGCACCCGCGGCGTCGCGATCAGCGACCCCGCTTCGTCGAAGAACGGCGTCCGTTTGTAGCTCCCATCCAATCGCGCAACTATCAGAGTCGATAGGAGCCATAGGATCGCCCTCGGGACGCCGACTTGTCTGGGCTTGGGCATGCCCTTCGCGCCCGCGACATTCCCCCAGCATCGGATCGGGCCGAACACCTCGCCTAGCGAACTCCCCAATCCGTCGAGACAACTGTGCAGGAGGCCGACGAACGACATCTCCGGCGTCGCCATCGTATTGCCGATTGGGGTGTTGCAGCAGCTGGCGTACCAGCGAACCAACCCCGCCGGGGTCAGTCGCACGCAGGCCAGGTTCTCCTCGCCCTCGCTGAACCGCACGTACCTGGGCGAGATCTGCACCACCTCGGAGCCGCCGCGTTCGTCGAGGATCTGATCGAGGCCGCCGAGAAAGTGGGCGAAGGCCTGACAGTCCCTGCAGTAGCAGACCGCATGATTGGCGCGCTCGGTATGCTCTACAGCGCCCTTCAGCTTCCCGCATCCGCACTGCAAGGAATGTGGCATCACTCGCCCTTCAGCCACGAACCAAGCTCCCGGCCGGACAATAACTTCAACATCGCCCAACGCAACGGCCGTCGGTTCCGGGGGCGGAGAGCCATCATCCGCGGTATCCCGATTGATCTGCGACATCGAGCCCACCGAGATGATCGCGCACGGACTTCAGAAAAGCGTCTGAGCGAGCGGGATCCGCGATCACCCGAGAGAGCGCGAGCGCGCCGACCATGACGCTGACGGCGACGATGGCGCTCTCGTCATCCCCGCCAATGGCCTCGGATACCGACGCGACGAAGGCTTCGATGTGGTCGGTCATGACCTCGCGCGACGCAGTGTCGGCCCGCGCGACATCGGAAACCAGCGCCACCATGGCGCACCCGCTGTCTCGGGCGTCGCGATGGGCGCGACTGAGATAGCCGCGCGCGATGTCGGACAGGTTTTGTGGCGCGTCCGAGCCCCGCACCTTCGCCTGGCCTTCCATAAGCGCGCGTTCGAGTGCTTCGGCGAGCAGCGCCGACCGGCTCTCGAAGTGTCCATAGAAGCCACCATGGGTGAGGCCCACGCTTTTCATCAA
>JANYFU010000282.1 GCA_025359665.1 Caulobacteraceae bacterium | reverse complement strand
CCCGTTCAACCCCTGGCCGGGCAGCCCCTATGAGTGCTCCAGCGGCAACCGCATCCACGCCTTCGCCGACATCGTCAACGCCGCAGGCTACGCCTCGCCTATCCGCACCCCCAGGGGGAGGGATATTCTGGCGGCCTGCGGACAGCTCAAGTCACAGAGCGAAAAGCTACGCGCCAGCGCCCGCCGCGCGCTCTGAAATATGGGAAAACGGCCCCCGCGACAGCGAGGTCGCGAAGGACATCATCAAGGCCGCATTGCCGCCCCGAGCCAGCGCGGTTGGACCCACGTCGTGGAACAGATGGTTGCGGATGTCCTCCGGGACCGAGCCTTCGGGCGCCATCGGGTTTTGGACTATCGAGGCCTCGTAAAGGGTGTCATCGGCCGCGATGTCACCCCTCAACACACCGGTCCGCTCGATCAGACAAGGCGCGGATACCGCCGTGCCCCCGTTGTTGCGCTGGCAGGTCAAGGTCAGCCCGTCCAGAACCTCGGCGCGTTCGCGCAGCACCGCGTTGAAGATAGCGAACATGAACACACCGGTGCGCGCGTCGGCCGAGACGGTGAAGAGCTGGGTTTGCATCGGCAGGGTCCAACCCTCGAACCGCATGTCTCCAACACCGACACGAAACGACAGGAACCCGTTATCGGCCCGGCGGATCATGATCTGGTCATGCATGAACCGCCCGGGGAATTCGTTCGACAGGCGCGTCGAGCGCCAGAATCCCTCGTACGCATCGCCGCGCATCCCTGTGGTGGCCATAGCCTCTCGCAGCACCGGATCGGGGAGCCAGCCGCCGAACCCGGCTAGGGAATCGGGAGCGGGCGGCGGCGCACCACCAAGTTTCACCGCCAGGCTGGCCAGATCACAATCCCAATCGAGCATGGTGAAGCCCGGACGCTTCGAAGCAATGAACTCGGTGAGGCGCGCCAGGTTGTGCGACGACGGGGTGACTGCGCCGGAAATCCAGCGGGTGACCAGCGATTTGTCCACGGCCAGATCGGCGGCCAATCGCGCCCGGGTCATTGACAGGGCCTTCAGCGTCAATTCGAGTTTCTTGGCGAAAGACCCCATGGGGAAATCTTTCCTCGAATAATCAACTCCAGGCAACCGGCGCGCACCAAAATGCAACCGGCGCATCGCGCCGCACCTTCGCCGCGAGGCTGGCGGCGCCTAGAATACGGTTCTTGGGTGATCGCGTCGCAGGGACCGACAGGCCAAAGGGGATACACATGAATGTCAGGATATCGGCGGCTCTGGCCGTCGCCGCGGCGCTGCTGGTGGGGGGCGCTCACGCCGCGTCCACGCCAGCGGTCTTCACAACCAATGATTTCGGGTTTGATCCACTTTTCTCCAGTCCAGACACCATCGGATTCGAGTTCACGGCCAACACCCGAATCGTGGTGGATCAACTGGGCGTATTCGACAGCGGCCAGGACGGCCTGACCGACGGCCACCTCGTGGGCCTGTGGGACGCCAACGGAAACCTGCTGGTGTCGGTCCTGGTGGAAGGGGGAACCGGCGCGCCACTGATCGATCTGCATCGCTACGCCAGTATCACACCAACCGTGCTGAAGGCAGGCCAGAGCTATTTCGTGGGCGCCTACCACGCCGATTTCGCCGACACGCCCGCCGATATCAGCTACACGCCGAAGGTCGATCCGCGGATCAGTCTGGGTAATTACGGCCTCGGAAACGCTGGCGGTTTCACGGCGCCCAATTTCATCATTCCCCCGCGCGACTATGCCAACTTCACCATCAGCTCCGTGCCCGAACCTTCCACCTGGGCGTTGATGCTGATGGGTTTTGGAGCCCTGGGCGTCGCGTCTCGACGCAATCGTGGAGGCCTGATGGCGCCGACGACGACTCGGGTCACGCAGACTTGACAGTCAGGCGGCCTCAAAAGGCGCGGGAAGCGCCGTCGCCCTGTTGTTCCCGACGCTGTCGGGCATTAGCCTCGAACGTGGGGGTCGCCAAACCACCATGTTCCTCGCCGGTTGAAACAGGAGTCTAGACAATGAAAGACAATAGAGGCGGCCCAGGCTACCGCTCGCCCAGCATAACCCTGATGGGCGATGTGGTGGCGTTGACCAAAGGGACCACGACACCGGTTTCCGACAACGGCCATAATGGCAATGATGGCTATTATGACGCCGCCAACGATCCCACGGGACCTGGCGGCCCGAAGGCCGACCGCCTTCTGAACGTGGACGATCTAGACGCATAGCGAGGGCGGCCGGAATACGAGGGGGTCCGGCGGTTCCAAATCGCT
>JANYFU010000252.1 GCA_025359665.1 Caulobacteraceae bacterium | reverse complement strand
GTTCGCGCGGGGGGCTCCTACCGTTTCGTGTTCGGTCACGCCGCCTCGGAGCAGCCCATGGCGTTCTTCGGCCGCTACATCGAAGTCACGCCGCCATCTCGCCTGGTCTGGACCAATGAGGAAGACGGGGACGGGGCCGTGGCCACGGTGACCTTCGAGGAAAAAGATGGCAGGACACGGGTCGTCGTGCACGACCTTTATCCCTCGAAGGCAGCGCTCGACGGCGCCATCGCCTCTGGAAGCACGGGCGGGTGGCCCGAGCAGTTCGAGGCGATGGACGACCTTCTCACCACTTTGGGCGGGAGCGTTTGACGCCCATGAGCACTCCCCAAGGGCGGCGATCGGATGGTCACCGTCCGTAGAGGGAACGTTTTTCCAGATGGATTGGCGACAGGAGGGTCACTGACGGGATCAGACCTTAAGGTCGATCGCGACATGCACGGTGCGGAAGTCTTGGGTTTGCGGCTGGACCACCCCGCCGAACGCTCGCGCGAGGCGCAGCATTCGCTTGTTTTCAAACATGATTTCCGCCCGCACCCGCGTCAGGCCGCGGTCACGGGCCCAGACGAGCATCTCCTCCATCAGGCGATGGCCCAGCCCGTGGCCGGCCTGGTCTGAGCGGACCATGATAGCGAACTCTCCTTCCGGCTTGTCCCGGGAGAGAACCAGACGAACCACGCCGAGAATGCCCTTTTCCTCATCCACCGCCGCCGGGTCATAGGCGGCGACCGCGATGTGGGCCGCCCGGTTGAACTCGGTGAGCAGCGACGTCAAATGACCGACCATCGGGCGGACCGGCGAAAAGAACCTGAGGCGAAGATCTTCCGGTGTGGATCGAAGCCCCATCTCGACCAGAGACTCGGCGTCGTCAGTCCGGATCGGGCGGAGACGCAGTTTACGGCCACGACCCACGATGATCTCCTTTTCAGGCATCGAGGGGATATTCGGGTCCCGCAGGTCGCTCTCGTCCGCGCCGCATCGGGATCTCGGCGGATCTTGACGACGCGTAGGCCGGGAACCCAGCCCCCTGCTCAGCGCCGATGGCGCCGCTCGTGGGGGTGCGCTGTCCGCTTGTTCCATGCTGCTTCGCCCAAATGCCCGCGCAGGTGCGCCCGGCGCCTAGGCTCAAGCTCGGAAACGTCCAAGGTCCAGCTTGGTTGCGCAGCGCAGCATCGCCCCAGGCCCTTCTCAATCGTTCGGAAGTCGGCTTGCGGCCCGGAAGTCCGAACGACACGAAGCCCGCAGTGAGACCCGGCCCAGAGCGGACTCGATAGACCGGCTCGGCTAGGCTTGAGTCAGGTTTTGGCTGAAGGTGGTGACAATGGCGGCAACCGGCCAGATAGTGGTCCTGAACGGCGCTCCAAGGTCCGGAAAGTCGAGCATCGCACGCGCCATGCAAGCGAAGTCCGACAGGCCCTGGATGAACCTCGGCGTCGACGTCTACATCAGGGAGATTACGCCGCCTCGGTATCGTCCGGGACTTGGCCTTCGTCCCGGCGCGGAGCGTCCCGACCTCGAACCCTTTGTGGCGACGTCCTATCTGGCGCTCTACGACTCCATCGCGGCCCACAGCCGCCTTGGATTGGACGTCGTCGCCGATGTCGGGCATCACGACGTCTACCTGAATCGTCTCCATATACTGCCTCGTTGCGCCCGTCGTCTCGCCGGCCTGCCCGCACTTTTTGTCGGCGTGAGGTGCTCCATCGAAACAATCATGGAAAGACGCAATCAAGGCGAGGCTGGGCGAGAAGACGACTACGTTCGCGGATCTGCTCTTGAGCCGGTTCCGCCAGCAGTCGTGGCCTGGCAAAGGGAGGTGCACAGGCCTGGAATCTACGACCTGGAAGTCGACACTTCCACCGCCAGCCCCGAGGAATGCGCCGCCTCAATATTCCAGCATCTCCATGAGGGCGGTACATCCGGAGCGGCCTTTGCAACGCTGGCGGAGCGTGAGTTCGACTAAATCACCTTCACCGAGTCGTCTCCTTTTCCCTGGGCGCCGATACGCGGCGCGTCTTGGCCTCCGCCTTGGGCTTTGGCAGCAGTCGGAAACGCGTCTGGCACCACCCGAAATCAACGCCTACATCCAGCAGGGCGTCGGACCGTCCGCATGGGCAGCCAAATTCCATGACCGAGACGACGCGGTAGGTTTCCCCGGCTTGCAGAGGCACCGGTCTGCCCGTGCCGTGGTTGGGGGCGACATTGACACATAGAACCAGATCACCTGGGCCGATTGCGTCGCTCATGGCTTCCTTCCATAGAATCTAGCGTTGCGACCATTGACCGACATTGTAGCGCGAGGGGGTCAATGGCCGCAAACCACACCGCGCTGAAAATTCCCAAGCCGACCCACCCGTCTCACTGGGCAGGGGTCGAAGAAACCCAAACATGCGGAGACTTTGGCGTCAGGCCGGGCGCCAGACATACGGTCGGGCCGTCCTAAGAACGAACCCGTTCCAAGAGGTCGAACAGCCTGGATTCACGACCATCGACTTCGCCGATTGGCCGACATTCTCTGGCCACGCTGGAACAGAGTCTAGCCGTCGGCCGTTCTCCTGCTAGCGCCCTGGGAAGTCTGACCCGGTGGCCACAGTCATTTGTTAGGAGAATACCATGTTTCGTAAAACGATCTTCGCATCGCTGCTCGCGTCCAGCGCCATCACCTTGGCCATCGCGACGCCCGCCGCTGCCAACAAGCAAGCCGATCGCGCCCGAGAAGCTATCGCCGCCGCGGAGGCCAAGATTCACACCGCCGAAACCCTGGGCTCAGCCACGGACGCGCCCCGCGATACGGCCGGGGCGCGGGCGGCGCTGGCCAGCGCCAAGGAAGACTTTGCGTCCGGCCACAAGGAGCCGGCCATTCAGGAGGCCATCCAGGCGTCGGCCCTTGCCGACACCGCCATCGGCATTTCGCAGAAGCACAAGGACGAGGCCATCGCCGCCGGCCGTGAAGCCCGGGATCAGGCACGGGATCAGGCCGCCGCGAACCAAGGCCAGGCCGCGGCCGCCCAGGATCAGGCCGCCGCCGCTCGGCAGCAAGCCGCTGACGCCAACGCGCGGGCCGACGCCGCGCAGCAATCCGCCGCGGCTTCGGCAGCTGACGCGGCCGCGGCTCGCAACGCCGCCGCGATGGCGGCCGCTCAGACACCTGCGCCCCCGCCCCCGGCGGCGCAGGTCGAGACGACCGTCACCACGCAACACGCCACCAATGGTCACCACCACGTGGTGCATACGAAAGTGATCCAGCACCCGGCGACCGCCAGCGCGGCGACCACCTCCTCGTCAGACACGACCACAACCACAACCCGGGTGACCCCACAGTAGCGGCCGTTCTTCGAACTGGGTTAAGCGCCGAGAGCGGTCATCGACGGGCAGCCTCGGCAGCCCACGCACGGGTGGCGTGGCAGGCTTCCATCGTCCGTTTGTAGGCGTCGCGTCCGGTCGTGCGGGCCACATAGGCCTGCTCAACCTCGCCGAGTACGAAGCCAACATTCCTTTGCGCCAGTTCCAGGGCGTAGGTCACTGAAATGTCGGCGGCCGTGAACGTGTCGCCGGCCAGATAGGGCGAGCGCGCCAGTTGGCGCGTCACCAAACTTAGCCGGGTCTCGAACACGTTCAGCGCCTGGCGCGCGCTCCAGTTGTTACGTTCGGCTTCCGGGGCGATATTGCGCGCGCCGGAGACGAAGTAGATGGAGGCCGCGAGGCCGGCTTCGCCTAGGTGAAGGAACTGCTGGTAGGCGGGGAAAGCGGAATCGCGCGGGTCCGGCGCCAGTGGCGTCGGGCCATGGCGGGCCATCAGATACTCCATGATCGCGATCGACTCGACCATGGTGACATCGCCGTCCCGGATCGCCGGGATGAACCCGGCGGGATTGATGGCCATGAACTCCGGGTCGTTCTCGACGCCGGCCAGCAGGTCCACCGGCCTCAGCCGATAGGCCAGCCCCATCTCCTCCAGCAACCATACGACCCGAAACCCTCTGCCTTCGCCAAAGATCGTGATCATGTTGGCGGTTCCTCCGTTGGGCGCTGGCAAATTCAATCGCTTGACGACCGAGAACGCAACCGGCCCAATGCGCGCCAGAAAGCCGCCCATGCCCTTCGCCATAATGCTCATGCCCGCCGACGTGGAGGCGCCGCCGCCACCATACCAAAGGGCAGTCGATGCAGCCGTGCTGGCGAACGGGGGACACATCCGGCCTGGCGGTGTCGTTCGCTTGGCCGACGGCGGCGAATTTGTCATCGAGACACATGACTTCTGGCCCAAGCGGCTGACTCCAGGGGTCTGCCGCGTCATATTCGACGCCGCTCTCGCGACGAACACCTACATCTACACCGCCCTCTCCGACGTCGCGCCGCTAAAGGTCAAGGGGTCCAAGCTCGATACGCCACCAGAGATAGGCCCCGCGGTCATCGTTGCGAACCCTGTTGCGCTTTGCGCGAAGCTACAAGGCCGCCTTACGCGCTGGAATCGCCAGATGGAGCGGTCGCGGATCGACGGCGTGACAGGCTTCGACGACCAACCGTTGGAACCACCGCCGGCCCCAGGCGCGGAGCCGCGCCTGGCGAGCGACGCTTCCGGCATCGCGGCTCGATGCGAGTCTCAGGCACGCCAGATGGCGACCCGGCTCGGCTGGCGTTTCGTGCGCGGCGTGGTTACGCAAAACGCTCAGTGGGGCGTTGTATGGCGCGCCGACATCGCCCCTCAGCCAGACCCATCGACCTGGATGCGCAATTCCTGTTGGCGCGCGCCACGCGCCAAGGCAGGTGGTGGCGTCAGCTTCTCCAGCCGGCCCCTGCGGATGTTCGATGGATCCAAATCCATCGAACCGTTGTCGGCGGAGTAGCAGGTCGCACCGCCTCGACTTCTTCAGAGTTTCGGTGCGGTTTCGGTGACGGTGTGCTGTTTTAGAAATTAGCCGCACTGTCACCGAAACTCCGGAATCCTCTGCCTTCGCCGAAGACGGTGATCATGTTGGCGTTTCCTCCAATGGGCGCGGTGTAATTCAATTGACCCATCTCACCTGAGCAGCCGCTGCTCCAGCAGCGAGCGCATGTCTCTGCGGCCATCGGCGATCACCGAGACGTAGACCACGGCGCCGATGACCCGATAGATGATCCGGTAGGGCGGCAGAAGAATCTGGCGGTAGTCCAGGATGCCGAGGGCGGCGAGTTCCCGGGGCGACACGCCCCGATCGGGAAAACGCTGGAGGGTGTCGACGACCTCCAGCACGGCGCCGAGCAGAACGTCGGCCTGGGCGGGAGAGCGGTGTTCGAAGACGTAGTCATAGATGGCCTGGAGGTCGCTTTCGGCGCCTTGCGTCAACCGGACCTCATAGGCGGTGGCGGCCATCAGCCGGTGGAAGTCTTCAACCTCAGCCGATCCACAACCTCCCTCGCCGGCCGCGTCCGCCCGGCCTCGATATCCCGGGCGCCCAGGGCGAGAAGCTTGAGAAGCGCCAGGGTTTCCCGTGTTTCCTCATAGGAAGCCAGGTCCTGGAGGACCGCCTTGGCTTCGCCATTCTGGGTGATGATCAGCGGCTCGCGCCGCTCGGCCAGATCGGCAAGGATGCTCGCGGCATTGGCCTTCAGGTAGCTGATGGGCTTGATGTTCGCGCTGGAGCTCACGAGTTTCTCCCGGACTGAATTCGTACCGAATATGGGCCGCATAGGCGCCGAGAGCAACCGTGGTGGTCGGCCACGAAGCCCGAGACCGGAAACGTGCGCCGGGACCGATCAGGTGAGATGTTGAGAATATGGAAAGGTGTTCGGCCCTTGACAATGCCGGAGAAATTTACATATTGCGAATGTAAGTCGATCTTTCACATTGTGAACCGGGCGTCGCTCTGACCGGCGCCCTGCCCCGGAACACCTCCCGCGCGCCTGATGCGTGGGAGGCGGCGACATCATTCGCGATCGCGCCCCATACGGCGACGTTGAGAAAAATATCGAATAATTTCAGATATCTAGCCATGAGTAGAGACGGACGACATCCCCGCAGGTCGCCCAAAAGCGCCCTTTGAGCGCCCCACCGGCTCCCATCAGCGCCCACAAAACGCCCCGTAGCCGCCCCTGAAGCGCCCGGCCGCCTCCCGTGGGCCTCCCCACGGTCGCCCGCCAACCTCCCGGCAATACGCAAACAACGGGCCATCCATCCACCGCATCAACGGTCAATAACGGTGGATTGGGCTGGTCACTGCCCCAGGATCATGCCCTCCAGGCTGCCCTTGGCCCGCCATTCGGCGATCACTTCGTTGAAAGCGTTGATGCCGGGGGCGTAGGTTTCGGCCGATAGCGAACCGGGACGTTCGGAGCCTTCATTGTTGTAATAGCCGGGCGTGCAGGCCTGGAGGAAATCCCGGTTGTTGACCGACAGACCGTGGACCGTCTCGACCCAGGCGTCCTGCGCCTCGACACTCGGCTCGACGGTAATCGCCTGGCGCTTCTGGGCCTCGCTGATGATGTAGGCGATGTGCCGCGCCTGATCGTCGAACATCGCGGTCATGTTCACCGACAGGCCGTTCTGCGAGATGCCGATGTAGAACCAGTTGGGGAAGCCGTTGCTGGTGAAGCCGTGCAGGGTGCGGAAGCCGTTCGACCAGTAGTCGACCAGCGAGCGTCCATCGCGGCCGGTGATCGGAAAGCCGATGCGGCGACGGAAATCGGTGCTGATTTCGAAGCCCGTCGAATAGATGATGCAGTCGACCTCGTATTCGACGCCATTGGCGATCAAACCGCGCGGGGTGATGCGCTCGACGCCTTTGGAGGCGCTGGTGTCGACCAGGGTCACGTTGGGCCGGTTGAAGGTCGGCAGATAGTCGTCGTTGAACGTCGGCCGCTTGCAGAACTGCCTGTACCAGGGCTTGAGCGCCTCGGCCGTCGCCGGGTCTTCCACCGTCGCGTCCACGCGAGCGCGGATCTGGTTCATCTTGTTGAAGTCGGCCAGTTCGGCGCGCGCCACCGCGTCCTGCGGGCTTGCCGGCGCTCCGGAGCTGAAGCCGACGGGGTTCTGAAGACTGCGAAAGATGTCGGTCCAGGCGTCATTGACCAGATCGACCTCGAATGGCCGGCCCGTGACGATGTCGGCGAAGTTCTCGCGCCGCGCCCGCTGCCACCCCGGGGCCAGACTGGCCGCCCACTCCGGATCGGTCGGTTTGTTGCCACGGAAATCGACCGACGACGGCGTCCGTTGGAACACATAGAGGTGTTGAGCATGAGCCCCCAGATACGGCACGCATTGGATCGCCGTCGCCCCGGTGCCGATGATCGCCACCCGCTTGTCGGCGAGCTTGTGCAGGTTCCCCGTCGTGTCTCCGCCGGTATAGTCGTAGTCCCACCGGCTGGTGTGGAAGCTGTGGCCCTCGAAGGTCTCGATGCCCGGTATGCCCGGTAGTTTGGGGCGGCTGGCCGGGCCGAGCGCCATGACCACGAACCTCGCCCGGATACGATCGTCACGACTGGTCGATACGATCCAGCGCTTTGCGGCGTCGTCCCAGTCGAGCGCCTTCACCCGGGTCTGGAACAGGGCGATATCGTAAAGGCTGTATTGGCGGCCGATATACTGGGAGTGCTGGAAGATCTCGGTGACGTAGGAATATTTATCCTTCGGCAGCACGCCGAGTTCCTCGAGGAGCGGCAGGTAGCAGTAGGATTCGATGTCGCACTGGGCGCCCGGATAGCGGTTCCAGTACCAGGTCCCGCCGAAGTCTCCGCCGGCCTCGATCAGCCGGATATCGTTGAGCCCGGCCTCCTTGCAGCGCGCCGCCGCCAGCATGCCGCTGAAGCCGCCGCCGATGATCACCACATCGACCTCGTCGGTCAGCGGAGCACGGCTGAAGTTGGGGTCGGCATAGGGATCGGTGTCGGCGTAGCGGGCGAACCGCCCGGCCAACTCGACATACTGGTCCTCGCCATCCGCCCTCACGCGCTTGTCGCGCTCCTGGCGATACTTCTCGCGCAAGGCGTCGGGATCGAAATCCGTCACCGCGCCGATTTGCGATCCATCGTCCATGGTTTGCTCCAGCGTCGGCGGCGTGCGCCGTCTTCAATTTTTAGAACACGCTCTAAGAAAAACATCATCGCGGTGGATGATCAAGCACCAGGCCGTTCAAACTCGCGTCAAAGGCCCTCGTTAAAGGAAAGTCTTCAAGCGGTTCGACCTTCTGATTTCCGTCGTGCCGGCCGGCAGCGTCAGAAAATCTCCGTCATGACCAACCCGAATGGGGCCGTGAAAGATCTGGCGGGATTTGCCGAGGAACGGACCCTCCAGCGCCTCCAACGGCAAGGGCGGGATCACGTGGGTGAACAGCAGATAGCGGACGCCGGCCCGTTGGGCGATGGCGGCGGCCTGTTCGGGAGTGGTGTGATAACCCAGGATGTCGTGGAATATGGCGGCGAGATTGGTTCGGCCGTGAGCGATCGCGGCCCGGCGCTGAAGTTCGACCAGATTGGGGGCCAGGCCCTCGTGCACCAGGACGTCGGCGCCGTGAGTGGCGATTTCAAGGCGCTCGGACGGCGCCGTGTCGCCGCTGACCACCACGCGCCGGCCCTTGTAGACAAACAGATAGCCAACCGCCGGCTTGACCGGACCATGGTCGACCCGAAACGCGGTGACCTTCAGGCCAGGCTTGTCGATCACCGTGACGGTCGGCGTCGCCGGGTCGATCACGAAAGGCCGGGGCGCGCCACCGAAACCGGACGGCGGCACGACCTTCGGGCCATGGTGGGCGATGCGATAGCCGCTATCGAGCACATAGGCGGCGTTGAAACCCTGGACCACGGTCTCGACGCCGGTCGGGCCGTAGACCGGAACCTGGGTCCGGGCGGCGCCGCTCGCCCAACGCTGAAGCATCAGTTCACCGAGGTCGGCGATGTGGTCGGAATGGAAATGGGTGATGAAAATACTGGTCACCTGAGCCGGCGGCAGGTTCATTAGCGAGAGGTTCTTGGTGCTGCCGGTTCCGGAATCGACGATGAACAGATCGCGGCCCGCGACGATCGCGGTGCAGGGCCCAGCCCGGGTCGGGTCGGGCATCGGCGAGCCGGAACCGCAAAGGCCGACATGCAGGCCATCGGGCAGGTCGCCGATGCCGTCAGCGGCCATGGCGTGGTCGTAGATTTTCGCGAACAGCCGTTCGGCGAGCACGCCGCGCATAGCCCATAGTGTGCCGCCAACCCCCAGCGCCACCAAGGCGGCGACAGCTATCACCACGCCTAATCGTCTCATCATCCGTGCTCCCGCTCCGGCTTGACCGACCCACTATGTAATGGCACTTATATTGTCATTATATCGCCCCATACGGGCCAGCAAGGACGGAAGCGCGATCATGGACGTCCGGAACGCAGTCTACCCTGGATCGGCACGGATCGCCGAGTTCTTCGGCGCGCCAGAGGACGGGCCGTTCGTGATGGTCAATCTGCTGAAATTCAAGCACAAGGCGGAGTATGCCGACGGCTCCGAGCCTGGGCTCAGCGGTCGTGAAGCCTATCAGCGCTATGGCGTCGAGGTTGCCAAGCTGGTGGTCGCCCTGGGCGGAAAAATCCAGTATTCCGGCGCGGTGACCGGCCTGTTGCTGGGCGAGGTCGAGGAGCTGTGGGACATGGTGGCGCTGGCCGAATATCCGTCGTTGGCGGCGTTCCGCGACATGGCCACCTCGCCAGAGATGCGCGCGATAGAGCACCACCGCAGCGCCGGCCTGGCCGGACAACTCAACATACGCACAAAGCCGAGAGACTGAGCTCGGCGACCGGAGAGCATCGTGGCCGAGCCTTTCATTACAGCCGATGGCGTGGCGTTCCTGCGGACGCCCGATGAAAACTTCGCGCGCCTGCCCGGCTATGATTTCACCCCCCACTATCTGACGTTCGAAGGGCTGCGGCTTCACTATATAGACGAAGGGCCGCGCGACGGACCGATCGCCTTGCTGATGCACGGCATGCCGACCTGGAGCTTCCTCAACCGGC
>JANYFU010000248.1 GCA_025359665.1 Caulobacteraceae bacterium | reverse complement strand
ATGTTTCGCTTGTGGGGAGGGCAAGAAAAAAGGCCCGCGAGGGGCCTTGGATAGCACGCGACCGAAAAGGGCCGAAAGCCGCTAGGCTCTCACCACATTCGGTCGCCGACTAAGTACGATCCGCGCGAAGCGCATGGAACTAACTCCAGGATAGGTAGAAAGCTGTAGGGTCCAGGCCCCTCGCGGTCAAGGTGTCCTGTCGCTGATGGCCGCATCCGCGTTTCCGACCCGCGGCCAGTCCGGGGTCTGGTTGCGGAACCAGGTAAGTTGGCGCTTGGCGTAGCGGCGGGTGTCCTGGCGAGCCTGGGCCAGGGCTTCGTCCAGGGATATTTCACCGCGCAGATGGGCGGCGAGAGGCGCGACGCCCAGGGCTTTCATCGCTGGCGGCGTGGGGCTGAGACCTCGCGCCGCTAGCCGCGCAACCTCTTCTAGCGCGCCCGCGTCGAGCATGGCGGCCAGGCGGGCGTCGCAGCGATCATAGAGGGTTTGGCGGTCCGGCTCGACGATCAATCCACGCCAGGTTCCAGGGAATAGGGTCGGTAGGGTGCGCGATTGCCACTCGCCCAGCGAGCGTCCGCTGGCTGCCCAGACCTCGTAGGCCCGGGTCAACCGCTGGCGATCCGCCGTGGCGATCCGTCTCGCCGACGGCGCATCGATTTCGGCGAGACGCACCCGAAAAGCGGTCTCGCCCAGCAGATCGAACAGCGCCTGAACTTCCCGCCTGATTGCCGCCGACACGGCCGGGATGTCGGCCAGGCCGACGGTCAGGGCGCGGAAATAGAGACCCGTTCCGCCGACCACCAGGGCGGGGCGTCCGCGCGCGGCGATGGTGGCCAGTGTCGCGGTCGCCGCTTCGAGCCATCGCCCCACGGACCACGCCTCGCCCGCGTCGGCGACGCCGAACAGGTGATGCGGCGCGGCCGCCTCGTCCTCGGTATTTGGCCGCGCCGTCAGCACCCTCAGGTCGGCGTATATCTGCATCGAGTCGGCGTTGACAATCTCGCCGCCGGTCTCCCGGGCCAAACGCAGGGCTAGCGCGGATTTGCCGCCGGCCGTGGGGCCGGCGATCAGCGTGACCAGCGCCGGGCCGTCGATCAACGCCCCTGGAACACTGGCTTGGCCTTGGCCACGAAGGCGGCGGAGGCGGCCTTGTGGTCCTCGGTCATCATCGTGCGCACCATGTTCTGCGCCTCGGTGTCCAGCACCTCGCCCAGCGTGGCGTGTTCGGCGGCGGCGAAGTTGCGCTTCATGTAGCCAATCGCCACGGTCGGCAGGCCGGCTAGATAGTTGGCGTAGTCAGCCGCGGCTTCCTCGAACTCCGCCCGCGGAACCGCCTTGTTGACGATGCCCAGTCTCAGAGCCTCGGCCCCGGTGATCACGTCGGCGGTGAAATACAGCTCCCGCGCCTTGGCCGCGCCCACTAGGTGGGTCAGGAAATAGGTGCCGCCATAATCGCCGGCCAGACCGACCTTGGAAAACGCCGTGGTCAGCTTCGCGTCTTCGGCCGCGATGCGTAGGTCGCAGGCCAGCGCCAGCGACAGGCCCGCGCCCGCCGCCGGACCCGGGATCATCGCCAGTGTCGGCTTGGGCATGTCATGCAGCCAGCGGCACACTTCCATGCCGCTGCGCAGGCCGTGGATGCGCTGCTCCATGTTGAAGCCGGCACCGACCGGCCTGGGGGCGCTGGTGGCCGCCGCGAAACCCTTCACATCCCCCCCGGCGCAGAACGCCCCGCCGGCCCCGGTCAGCACCACCAGCCGCACGGCGGGATCGGCCGCCAGCCGCGGGATTGCCTCGGCCAGGCCCGCCTGCATCTCGCCGGTCAGGGCGTTGCGCGCCTCGGGCCGGTTCATCGTCAGGGTGGCGATGCCGTTCTGGTGGGTCTCGATCAGCTGTTCGGTCATGGTGCGTTTCCCTCGGTTCTGTTTGGCCGTCGCAACCTCTTGCCATCGCGCCGGTCTCACCCTCAATAGACCACAACCCGGAGGAAACCATATGGACGGCCAGAGCAAGGGACCCCAGAGCAAAGGACCGTTAAGCGGCGTTCGCGTCGTCGACCTGACGCAGTTCGTTCTGGGTCCTTACGCCACCCAGACCCTGGGCGACCTGGGCGCCGACGTGATCAAGGTCGAGGAGCCCTCGGGCGATCGCCAGCGCGGCAACGGCAAGGCCCCGGTCAACAAGACCATGGGGCCGGTGTTCGTGGCCCTCAACCGCAACAAGCGCTCGCTGGCGCTCGATCTGAAGGGCGAACCGGGGCGCCGGGCGCTGCGCAAGCTGATCAAGACCGCCGACATCTTCATCCACAACATGCGCCCCGAGGCCGTCGCGCGGCTGGGTTTCTCCTACCAGGCGGTGGCGGAGATCAAGCCCGACATCGTCTATGTCGAGGCCATGGGCTACGCCTCCGAAGGCCCCTACGCCGGGCGCCAGGCCTTCGACGACTTGATCCAGTCGGCCAGCGGCGCCGCCGGCCTCGCTCAGCTTGTTGACCCGGACGAACCGCTGAAATTCGTGCCCTCGATCATCGCCGACAAGACCTGCGGCCTGTTCGCCGCCATCGCCTGCCTGGCGGCCCTGCGGCACAAGGAGGCCACTGGCGAGGGACAGTATGTCGAGGTGCCGATGCTGGAGACCTTCACCGGC
>JANYFU010000223.1 GCA_025359665.1 Caulobacteraceae bacterium | reverse complement strand
GTTGATGTCGTACTGCAGGCCGGCCCGGGGCGTGAAGGAATCATACTTGAGCTTGTCGGTTTCCTGGGGACAGAAATCCGCCAGATGCACCTTCGCGCCGCCGATCAGCAGCCCGAAGGAATTGCCATAGACCGCCGTCTGGTCATCCTCCGAATAGCGCGCGCCGACGATCAGCTTGAGCTTGTCGGTGATGTGATAGGTGGCGTCCGCGAAGCCGGCATAGGACGTGGTGTCATAGCGGGGCTGTTCGAAGTCGAGATAGCTGCCCGGCGGCAGCCCGGAGAGGCCCAAGGAGAAGTTGTAGAACAGGCTGCTGAAGCTGTTCTCGCTCAGGAAGAAGCCGCCGACCACCCAGTCCAGGCGGTTCCAGTGGCCGCTGAGGTCGAATTCCTGGGTTACCGCCTGATCGCTGAAGCGGCCCCGGTAAGGCGCGACGCTAAGGTTGGAGCCATCGCCGTCATTGGCGTAGGTGTAGAGGTAGTTCTGGAACGCCGTGATCGACTTCAGCTCACCGAATGGCAGCCGCCAGGTGAACGTGCCGCTGATCGCCTGATAGTCGCGGCTGCCGGTGATCGGATCGTTGGCGTCGGTCCGCCAGGGTGTGCTGATGAACGTCGCGTTGGCCAGGAAGGGATTGAGCGCCAGCGCCCCGGGCGCGGGCGAGCTATAGTTGGTCAGATACTGCCACGGCCCGGTGCTGTGCACCATTTCCACGCCCAGATCGAAGGTCAGGTTGGAAGTGACGTCGGCAGCCAGCCGGAAGCGGCCCGACAGCGTCTTACCCTTGTCCAGGTCCTCGCCGCCCGGAAGGATGTTCTTCACGAAACCACTCTCGCGGTCGCGATAGTCGACCACCAGACGGGTTCTCAGCCGTTCGCCGATTGGCAGGTTGAGTACGCCCTGAAGATGATATTCGTCATATTCGGCATAGCCGGCCAGCAGCGAGCCCTCCAACCGGTTGGTTGGCGCATTGGTGATGAAGTTCACCGCGCCGCCGGTGGCGTTGCGGCCGTAGAGCGTGCCTTGCGGCCCGCGCAGCACTTCGACGCGCTGCAGGTCGATCTGGCTGAGGTCCACCGTCGTGGTCTGAGTCTGATAGACGCCATCGACATTGACCGCGACGCCCGAGGTGCCCGAGGTGCCCACGGTGGTCGCGCCCACGCCGCGGATGGTGATGCCGGTCGAGCCAGTCAGGGTGCCGGAGTGGAAGCTCGGCACCGCGAATTGCAGGTCGTTGACGCCGCCAATTCCGCGCTGTTCCAGCATCACGCCGGACAGCGCGGTGATGGCCGCGGGAATCGCCTGGACCGATTCCGAACGCTTCTGGGCCGTCACCACCACCTCGCCGATTTCGGCGGGGGCCGCGCTGGCGCTGGCGGCGGCTTCGGCCGCGAAGACGGGCGCCGCCGACAACAGCCCGACCAGGCTGGCGGATGCGCAAAGCAACCCTTTGAACGATTGAGTCATGGCGTTTCCTTGGCGCGGCGCTTTGCGGTCGCTAAATAGTTGACATCTGAGTGCATCGTTGCATCAAAGCGTGAATTGAAGTCAAGTGGCCGCCGTAATGATCGCCCGTCGATGAACCAGCCCACGTCAACTGCCCGAACGACCGCCGGGTCGATGCGCGAGCTGATCCTCGCCGAAGCCGCCAGGGCGTTGAATCGGCGCGGTGTGGCCGATACCGGACTGTCGGACATCGCCAGCGCCGTCGGTGTGACGCGCGCGGCGCTCTACTATTACTTCACCAACCAGGAAGACCTGGTTTTTCAGTCCTATAGCCGCAGCTGCGGCGTGTTGAGCCGCCAGCTATCCGACGCGGCCGCGTTCGGTGGCGACGCGCTGTCGATCATCGCAAGGTTCATCGACGGGGCCACCGACCCGGAGGCGCCTGAAACGGCCACCCTCTGCGAGGTGGCCTGCCTGGGTCCGGAGAAGCGTGAAGCGATCGTCGGACTCTACGAGGGCGTGGTCGCGAAGCTGGGCGATATCATT
Source organism: Caulobacteraceae bacterium (assembly GCA_025359665.1). Classification (GTDB taxonomy): domain Bacteria; phylum Pseudomonadota; class Alphaproteobacteria; order Caulobacterales; family Caulobacteraceae; genus Acaudatibacter. The sequence goes on along the minus strand of JANYFU010000223.1, from coordinate 13,366 downwards.
GAACGCGGCGCCGAGCGGGGTGAGGTCAGGCGCTGTGATCCGCGCCTCGCTGCAATGGCGGCGATCGGCTTGGTGTCGTGGATCCCACTCCAGGAACGATGGACCCTAAGCGTGGCTTTCACACACGCGGAACTGTCCAGCGCGGTGAAATCGTTGATCCTGGAAGGAGCGGCCGCCAACCAGCGCCGGGAGATCGCCTACACCCCCATGTTCCTTCGACCGGCGGACATACCCTCCCAAGGCGTGTTCGATGGCCGGGTGCTGGCGATGGCCAAACAGGAGGCCTTGCTAGCGGTGGCGTCCCGGTTGTTCAATCTGAAGGGGGTCGACTCCACCTCGCTCGATGATATCGCCCGCGAGGTCGGTGTGACAAAGAAAGTCATCTATCACAACATCGGCGGCAAGCAGGCCCTGCTGGTCGCCTGCCATCTGCGCTCTCTGGCTATGGCGGTTTCCCTAACGGAGCGGTCGCGAGACGGGGCGGCTGATGATTTACAGGCCCTCTGCCGGTTGATGCACGCGCACATCGAGGCTCGGTTGCGGGATGACTTGGCGCCGTTGAGCGGCACGGGGGGGCTTGGTTTCCTGCCGCCGGGCAGTCTGGCCACGGTCAACGAAGGCGCCACGCGGTTGTTCGAAGCGGCCCGGGCGGTCGTGGGCGGACCCCGCCCGGACGGCTCGCTGCGCGGTGTCGATCACGACGCTTTTCTCATGGTTCTCCCGGGGCTTGTCGAGTGGATCCCCAAATGGCTGAGCGCCCAGGCCCCGGCTGAGCGGCAGGTCATAGCCAGCGAACTGACCAACTTCTGCGCCTTCGGCCTTCGGCCGACAGGAGTTGCGGCTGAGTCATAGCGCCAAGCTGGAGCCCCCATCCCCGGCTTCGCCGGGACTTCCCCCAAAAGGGGGAAGAGAGAGTTGGTCGCAGCTTCAATAACACTTCTCTTCCCCCTTTGGGGGAGGTCCCCCGAAGGGGAATGGGGGCTCCAGCTTAGCGATACGATTCAGCAGCCAAGTATTCTAGCTGTGCCACCTCGTGTTCGCCGCCCGGATCGCATTGGCATCCACTTCGCCCGAAGCGATCTTCATCAGCAGGGCGGCCGACAGCCGGGCCCGCTCGGCGAAGCTTTCCGGCCAGGCGTATTCGGCCTCGCTGTGGATGTCGCCGCCCCGGACGCCCAGGGTGTCGACATTGGGCAGGCCGGCCGCAAACAGATTGTTGCCTTCGCAAACGCCGCCGGAATCCCGCCAGGCGATGGTCTGGCCGATCAGAGCGCCGACCGAGCGGACGGATTCCAGCAACCTTTGCTGAGCGGCGTTGACCGGCTTGGCGGGTCGGGTGAAGCCACCATGCAGGGTGACCGTCAGATCGCGCGCCGTCATCCGCGCCATCGCCTCACGGATTTCCGAAGAGCACCAGTCGGCCGCCGCGGTGTCCGGCACGCGGATGTTGAACCGAAGCACGGCGCTGTCGGGCACCACATTCAACGCGCCGCCGCCGTCGATGCGGCCGATATTGACCGTGACGCCGCCCCGCCGGCCATTCAGCGCGTCGAGCAGCGTGGCCAGCTCAGCCGCTCCGGCCAAGGCATTGCGGCCACTGGCGAAATCCCGTCCGGCGTGGGCGGCGCGACCCCTGATGGAGACGTGGAAATTGCCCGAGCCCTTGCGCGCGCCGGCCAGGGCGCCATCGGGCATGCAGGGCTCATAGGTCATGCCAATATGGCCGCGCGACGCCGCCTCGGCCAGCAGCGGCGCCGACGCCGGCGAGCCGATCTCCTCGTCCGGCGACAGCAACACCACATACCCGATCCGCGCAGCCAGCGGATGGGTCTCAAAGGCTTCCAGCGCGCCCAGCATGACGCTGATGCCGCCCTTCATGTCGGCTATACCCGGCCCGCCCAGGGCGCCGTCGGCGCGGGTCAGCACCGCGCGGAACCCGGTTTCGGCGGGATAGACGGTGTCGTAGTGGCCAGTGAGGATCACTTGAGTGGGCGCTTCCGGCCGCACGGTCAGGCGCAGGGCGGCGGTGTGAGCCTGGGACTTCGGCGCGCCATCCGCCCCCACTTCCGGAGATGGTGGCAGGGGCACGCGCTCAAGATCGCCAGGCAGGCGCGAAAGCACCGCTTCCAGGGCGCCGCGCTGTTGCTCGAGCCCGGCAAGATTGCGGCTGCCGCTATTGATCGCGCACCAGTCCACGGCCCGGGCCACCAGCGTTTCGCCGCGCGCCGAGAGGTTCGCCAGGACTCGTTGATCGTCTGAAGTAAGCTGCATCAAGCTGCTGATTCAATGAATACTTTAAGATGGGCTTCGACTTCCCGGGCCGTGGCCCAGAGATCCGGGTTCAACAGGTCGCCAGGCGCCACCGCTTCGGGCCAATGCCGTTCCACCAGCGCGGCCAGCTGGTCCCATCGTTTGGCTGTCAGCAGATAGCCGGGATGGATGGCCGCTCGGGCGGCCGGCGAGACCGGAACACGCAGCCGCAGGCACGCCGGCCCGCCGCCGTTGCGCATGCTCTCGCGGACATCGACCACCTCGACCCGTTCGATGGCTCCGGATCGGCCGAGCGCGGTCTGGAGCGCGCTCCAGACGCCCTCGTTCTCGCGAACCTCAGCGGGCAGGATCAGAGCCATTTCGCCGCCGGGCAGGGTGACGATCTGGGAATTGAACAGATATGTCGAAACGGCGTCGGCGAGACTGACGTCCTCGACCTCGATGATCGTCGCTCCCGGCACATGCTCGCGGATCGTGGCGTAGAGATCATCCGTTTTTTCAAAAGCTTCCGGGTGAGTCATCAGAACAGTCTGATTGGCCACGGCCACGACGTCATTGTGAAAGGCGCCGGCGTCCACGGCTTCCCCGGCCTGCAGGGCGAAGATCGCCCGTTCCTCGGTCAGACCCGCCAGGCGAGCCACGGCCTGGCTGGCGCGCAGGGCCTGGCGCTCGGGGAACCGCCCGCCGCGCGGCTTGCCGTGGACGAAGACGTTTAAACCCGTCGCGCCGTGGCCGGTCGCCAGACGCATGTGATTGGCCGCGCCCTCGTCGCCGAAATGGGCCCCGAGCGGCAGTGGGCCATGAACCATAAAATGGCATTCATCAGTGAATACAAAGCATAGAAGCCGATAGGTGTCATCAGCTTCGACCGACCTGTGCAGCATGCTGGCCAGATTGGCGGTGACCAAATGCAGGCGGCCATCGCCGCTGTCGGCCCCGGCGACCACCGTGGCGGCGTTGGCGGTCCACATCGACGAGGCCGAACAGGCGGCGCGGAACAGTTGAGAGTCGGCTTGCGCGGCCGAGGTCAGGACCTCGGCGTCGTCGCCAGCAAATCCCACCGTTCGCAGGATCCCAGTGGCGGGACGGAGCGGCGGCGGGAAGAAACCCTGATCGACGCCCAGGTCCATCAGCCGCCGCATCTTCGCCAGCCCCTGCAACGCCGCGGCGCGCGGCCGGGCGACCGCCCCGGCGTTGCCGAGCGAGGCCAGGTTGCCCGACGACAGTCCGGCGTAGTTATGCGTCGGGCCGATCAGGCCGTCGAAATTGATTTCGGTGGCGGTCACAGACCCTCCTGAATGCGGAATCGGGGACTGGGCGTTTCGAGACCCGCGACCGGAAAGGCGCAATAGTCGGCGGCGTAGAAGGCGCTGGCGCGATGGTTGCCCGACGCCCCGATGCCGCCAAACGGCGCGGCCGATGAAGCGCCGGTGGTTGGCCGGTTCCAATTGACCACGCCGGCACGGACTCCGCGCCAGAACCGTCGATAGAGCGTCTCGTCGCCGCCGATCAGCCCGGCGGCCAGGCCGAAGCGGGTGTCCGAGGCCACGGCCAGGGCGTCGTCGAACGCGCCGACCCGGACTACCTGCAGCATCGGCCCGAAATACTCCTCGTCCGGCCGGCTGCCGGCGTCAGTGACATCCAGCACGGCGGGACGCAGCAGTGGAAGGGCGTGGGAGTGGCGGGCCAGGGCGCGGATCTCGCGGGCGCCGGCGGTGACCAGGCGATCCTGGGCTTCGATCAGCGCGTTGGCCGCGGCGTTGTCGATCACTGGACCCAAGAACGGCTGGGGCTGGTCGAACGGGCCGCCGACCCGCAGCCGATCGATCACCGCGACCAGGGCTTCGATAATCTGGTCCCCGGCCGGACCCGCCTGCACGATCAGCCGACGGGCGCACGAACAGCGCTGGCCGGCGGAGACGAAGGCCGACTGAACGATCAGGTGCGCGGCGTCCTCGGCGTCATCCACGTCCCAGGCGATCAGCGGGTTGTTGCCGCCCAGCTCCAGGGCCAGGATTTTGTCCGGCCGCCCGGCCAGGGCCTGATGGATGCTTCGGCCCGCCGCCGCGCCGCCGGTGAACAGCACCCCGTCGATGCCGTCGTGAGCCACCAGGGTCCGGCCGGCCGATCCATCGCCGATGGCGACTTGCAGCACACCCTCCGGCAGGCCCGCCTCGCGCCAGAGTTCGGCCATGCGGACGCCGCTGGCCGGGGTCTTTTCGCTGGATTTGAACACCACCGCGTTGCCAGCCAGCAGGGCTGGGACGATGTGGCCATTGGCCAGGTGCATCGGGAAGTTGAACGGGCCGATCACCGCCAGCACCCCGTGCGGCCGGTGGCGCAGAGCCTGGCGTACCCCGGCTGCTTCCGCCACGATTTCGCCGGCCCTCGTGTCCTGGGCGCGGATCGAGATCGCCACCTTGGCCGCGACGCTATCGGCTTCGGTCAGGGTTTCCCAATAGGGTTTGCCGGTCTCCAGCGAGATCAACCGGGCGATCGCCTCGCGGTCTTGCTTGACCCGCGCGGCGAAGCGCAGCGCCACCTCGCGGCGTGACTCCAGCGGCGTCTCGGCCCAGTCGGCGAATGCATGGCGCGCGCGGTGAACCATCGCGTCCAGTCCGGCGGCGTCGATCGCCGCGCCACGCCACACCACCTCGTCGGTGCAAGGGTTGATTGAGACGATCTCAGAAACCGACATGACGCACCCAATCGCCTACCTTGACACCCAGGGCCGTCGCGAGGCCCGAGTCCAATTCCGCGCCGTTGTCGACGCCGACCGCCAGCCGCCCACGCGCCGCCCGGAAACCGGCGGCCGATCCAGTGCTGACCAGCCGGTCGGCGGATTCGACCTCCGGCCCAATGGCCGTCACCTGCACCCGTCGGCTGTCCTTTACCGCCTTCAGATCATCGATGTTGGCGAACAGGGTCGGACCGCCATCGAAGATGTCGACATACCCCTCGTAGCGGAAGCCTTCCTCCAGCAGCAGGGCCATGGCGCGGCGACCGTCATTGTGCGGCCGACCCAAAGCCTCGCGGGCCGCGTTGGGCAGCAGGCTGGCGTAGATCGGGTGCTTGGGGGCCAGGTCGGCGATGAACTGGTTGCCCAGCACCGCGTTCATGCGGTCGGCCTCATCGAAATCCATATTGTAGAATTCCCGCCCCAAAGCCTCCCATACCGGCGAGCCGCCGGTCTCGTCCTGATAGCCGCGCAGGTCGGAGATCACCTGGCGTCCGAACCAGTCGCGGTGCTCGGCCAGGAACAGATAGCGACTGCGCGCCGTCAGCCGCCCTGCCGCCGCGCCGCGCGCCGCGCCGTCGATGAACAGTCCGCCCACCTCGGCGCCGCCGTCGAAGTCGTTAGCCAGGATCAGCATGTCGTGGGCGACGGTCTTGCGCAGCGCCTTGTGGGTCTGGGCCTGACGGGTCAGGCGATAGCTGTAGAACGGCCATTCCACCCCGATGCGGGGGAAGATGCAGGCCGTGCCGACGATCGGCTCGGCGGCTGCTGCCCCATCTGGCCCCACGCGCTCGACCACGAAGAAGATCGGCACGCCCCGGGCGCGAAAATCCTCAGACAACAGCGCCGCCTCGGTGGCGATCAGCCGTTCGGCCAGCACCACCTGGTCGGGCTGCAGGTTGGTCATGCCGGACCCCGCCGCCTGGGCCAGCCGGAACAGGCCCTCCAGGTCGCCGCGCCGCGCCGGCCGCACCACCAGGGCCGAATTTTCCGTGGTCAGGGTCATGGCTTGATAATGCAGGGACTCCGGCTAAATGGGCTGTCTAACTTTGCTATCTGAACCGAAGATTGTTCGGCGGGAGGCCCCACTGCCAGCGGAACCCACGGTTGACCGGATCGACCTCAAGCTGATCGCGGTCTTGCAGGCTGAGGGCCGGATCACCAATCAGGCCCTTAGCGAGCGCGTCGGCCTGTCGCCCAGCGCCTGTCTGGTGCGGGTGCGGCGCCTGGAGACAGCGGGGTTTATCCTCGGCTATCACGCGTCGGTGGCGATCGAACGCCTGCGGCCCACGGTGGTGATCTTCGCCGAGACGACGCTGACCCGCCACCACCCGGCCGACTTCGCCGCCTTCGAGGCCTTCGCCCAGACTGTCCCAGAGATCGTCGAGGCCGCGCAGGTCAGCGGCGCCTTCGACTATCTGCTGAAGGTCGTGGTCGCCGACATGCGCGCCTGGCGCGAGCTCTCCGATCGCATCCTCAACTCCGACCTGGGGGTCGGCAAGATCTCATCCCACGTGATGATGAAGGCCGCCAAGACGGCCGAGGGCGTGGAGATCGTGCCGTAGGCAAAACCGCGGGAACCCGTACATCGGGAACTCGAACGGTTTGCGATCACCGAGTCTGGCCGTGCGGCGCCGGCGCGGCTAAGAACCATGTCACCTCGCGTTGAAAGGCTGATCGACGCCAATCTTGTCGGCCAAGGTCGTCCATCGTGTCATACTTTGGTGGCAAGGGGGAGGTTTTGATGAAACCTGAGCCTGAGCGCCTTTGGCCACTCTCGGTGTTCAAACGCCTGAGGGGGCTCGGCGCGGAGTTTGGTCTGGGCGTAGCGCTGGCCGCAGGGGCTACCGGTCTCCGTTGGGGTCTCGGCCAAATCGCTCCGGGGGTGCTTCCCTTCGCGGTGTATTTTCCGGCGGCGGCCGTCGCCAGCCTGTTCGGCGGATGGCGTGCGGGCGCCGTGGTCGGGGTTTTAGGGGCGTTTGCGGGTGGCATGCTTTTCTCGCCTGGACCGTCTTTGCCAAGTTGGCCCGACACCGCGATGATGGTGAATCTGATTCTCTTCGGGGTGGCCATGGCGGTTGTCATCGGAGGCGCCGCCTACCAGCGCACATTGGCGGCTCGATTAGCGGGGACCAACAGGTCTTTGGCCGACCGCGACGATTACTACAACGTGCTGTTTGACGGCATGTCGGAAGGATTTGCACTTTGTGAGGCGACATTCGATGATTCTGGCTCTCTAAGAGACTATTACATACTTGAGATTAATCCCGCTCTTCAATCTATCCTCGGGGTGGGACCGGAAGTGGTAGGCGCCAAATTCAGCGCCACGCCCGGCGATAACAGGCGATGGCTAAAGATGTGTGACCAGGTGCTGAAGACCGGGCGCCCCGCTTCATTCGAGGCGCACAACCCCCAAACCAATCTCTGGCACGAGATTCATATCACCCGCGTTTCAGCGACGCGCATGACTCAGTTTTTCTTCGATATCACAGCGCGGAAGCGTGCGGAACTGCGACAGGTCGAACTGTTCGGTGAAATGAATCATCGCGTTCGCAATAATCTGACGATGGTCGCCAGCCTGCTCAATCTGCAAGCCCGCGACGTGGAGGCCGAAGTGCGCGATCAGCTTCTCAAGGCCGCGGCTCGCATGCAGAGTATCGCGGAGGTGCACGCCGCGCTCTATCGCGGCTCGAGCCACGAGAGTGTCGAGTTGGGACCGTATCTGACAGACCTTTGCGCTAGTCTTTCCAAGGCGTTGCTGTTAGACCGGCGTATTTCCATCAATGTCAGATCGGAGTCCGTGTCCGTTACTGTAGATATGGCAATCCCCCTTGGCATGGCTGTCACGGAGATAGTCACTAACGCGATCAAATATGCGTATCCTTCGCCGGAGGGTGGCGACATCTGGGTCGCCACGGCATGTCGCGAAAACCGGTTGAGCGTAACGATCGCCGATACGGGCGTAGGGTTTGAACGGGCTGTAGGGCGATCTGACGGCCTGGGAATGCGATTGGTCAGATCTTTCGCCCGACAACTGAATGGCGAGCTTGTCATCCGAAGTGATCAGGGCACGACAATAGAAATCACCGTACCGTTACCGGCGGACACAGGTGCATCGGTTTCCGCTGGATGATCAAGATAAGCCTCCTGGGCCTGGAACCCTGGAGAACTCAACGGCGTCCCGATAGTGTCGATCGACAGGTCGCGGGACCAGATTCGGCGGGGGTGGGCCTGACTTACGGTTTCCGAGAGGGCTTGGGCCGGCGTAGACGATAGGCTCTGCCTCACCCGGCCTGCTGTGTGGTTGGCCATCTGGAGAGGCGGCCCCATGCGCGGAACCAAAATTCCATGGTCGCGTTGGGATGGTGGTTTTAGGGGTGTGCGAATGTCGCGCAGATATGGGGATGTTGCTATGGATCAGCCGAACCAACCGCGCCGATTCCTGGTGCTCGAAGACGAGCCTATGATATCGATGCTTCTAGAAGACTATATCTCGGATATGGGTCATGAAATGGCTTGGCAAGCTGAAACTGTTCGTGACGCCCTGCTCTTGATCGAAAAGCATCCAAATATAGATGGCGCCATTCTCGATATGAATATACGGGGTGAGTTGAGCGATCCTGTCGCCACGGTCCTTAAAGCGCGGCGAATTCCTTTTTGTTTCATGACCGGATATGGCGCGGGCGCGGCGACGGCCTACCGCGACGCGCTGGTCATCGGTAAGCCGTTTGATATTGTCACGGTGCAGCAGGCGGTCAACACACTCTTGGCTAGCGTCGACGACTGATAAGTCTAGCCCCAATCGACGTAGAGCGGACGTGAATCTTGAACCTTCAGCAAGCCACCGTGAACGATACGCTGTTCGTCGGCGAAGGCGAAATGGCCACATTGATGCGCCAGCGCGACTGGAGCGCCACGCCTTTGGGACCGGCCGCGGCCTGGCCTCAAAGCCTCAAGTCGATCATTCGGCTGATGCTGGCCTCGCGCTATCAGATGTGGATGGGATGGGGTCCCGAACTCTCGTTCTTCAACAACGACGCCTATCGCCCGACCTTGGGTGTGAAACACCCCCTGGCCCTCGCGACCCCCGCCTCGGAGGTCTGGAAAGAGGTGTGGGGCGAGCTCGGCCCTCTGGTCGACCAGGTCCTTCAATCCGGGGAGGCCACCTACAACGAAGGCATGCTGCTGCTGCTTGAGCGCAGTGGTTTTCCCGAGGAAACCTACCACACATTTTCCTACAGCCCCCTGTTCGACGATGACGCCAAGATAGCCGGACTGTTTTGTGTTGTTGTTGAAGAGAGCGAGCGCGTCATCAATGATCGGCGCCTGGAAACTCTGCGGGAGCTGGCTTCGGCCACGGCGCCGACCAACACCGAGGTGGAACTGTTTAGCGCCGTTCGCGAGCAGCTCGCCGCCAATCCGCGCGATCTGCCCTTCACGCTGTGCTACCTGTTCGAGGGCGAAGGCGAGGGCGACCCGCCTAAAGCCCGGCTTGTTTGCGCCACGGGCCTTGAACCCGGCCACGCCGCCGCGCCGGAGGTTCTCGACCTGGATGCGGGTCCCTGGCCAGAGGCGTCGATGGCGATGACCAGCGGCGCCGACACCGCCGATCTAACCGGACGATTCATCGACCTGCCTTGCGGCGCCTGGGACAACCCTCCTCGCCAGGCGTTGCTGATTCCCTTTGGACAACAGGGGGCAGACAAGTCGGCGGCGGGATTTATCGTCGCCGGTGTCAACCCCTACCGTCCATTGGATGCTGGTTATCGCGGCTTTGTCGAACTCCTCGCCGGCCAGGTCGGAGCAGCCTTGGCCAACGTCCGCGCCTATGAGGCCGAGCGCCGCCGCGCTGAAGCGTTGGCGGAGATCGACCGGGCCAAAACCGCGTTTTTTTCTAATGTCAGTCATGAATTCAGAACGCCTCTGACATTGATCCTTGGGCCGCTTGAGGAAGTCCTGGCGGCGCCGGCGGTGGTCGATCCGGCTTCCTATAACCAGGTGGAATTGGCCCATCGAAACGGCGTACGCCTGCTGCGCCTCGTCAACAGCCTGCTTGAATTTTCACGAATCGAAGCGGGGAGAGTGGAAGCCACCTACGAGGCGACCGATTTCGCCGCCTTCAGCGCCGACATCGCCTCAAGTTTCCGCTCGACCATAGAGAAGGCCGGTTTGAGGTTTCGCGTGTCCTGCGCGCCGCTTGGCGAGCCGGTCTATCTGGACCGCGACATGTGGGAGAAAATCCTTATGAACCTGCTGTCTAACGCCTTCAAACATACTTTTGAGGGCGAGATCGCCGTGGAGACAAGCCGGTCGGCCGATGGGCGTCATGCGGAGGCCCTGGTTATCGACACGGGGATTGGCGTAGCGGCAGACCAGCTTCCAAGACTGTTCGAGCGCTTCCATCGTATCGAAGGCGCGCGGGGGCGGAGCTTTGAAGGCACGGGCATTGGCTTGGCGCTAGTGCGGGAACTGGTCGCGCTGCATGGCGGCGACATCAGCGTGGAAAGTGAGCCCGGTCGCGGAACCACGTTCCGGATCCTGACGCCCCTGGGCGCGGCCCATCTGCCGCCCGAGCATGTGCGAGCCTCATCCGCCTCGCCCAGGCCTGTCGACGCCCGGGCGTTCATCCCGGACGCGGCGCGCTGGCTGCCGGACGGCGATCGACCCGCCGCCATCGCCGCGATGGCGGGCGGTCCTGGGATTGGCAGGACCATCCTGTTCGTCGACGACAATGCTGACATGCGCGATTATGTGGTCAAGTTGCTCGAGGAACAGGGCTATTCGGTGCTGGCTATGTCCGATGGGCGTACCGCCCTGGCCCGGGCGCGCTCCGCCCCTCCGGATCTGATCCTTTCAGACGTGATGATGCCGGAACTGGATGGCTTTGGGCTTTTGCAGGCGGTCCGCGCCGACCCCGCGCTGGCCGGCATTCCGGTCATCCTGCTCTCGGCGAGGGCGGGAGAGGAAGCCAAGGTCGAGGGATTGGGCTGGGGGGCGGACGACTATCTGGTCAAGCCGTTCGCCGCGCGCGAGCTGCTGGCTCGCGTAAACGCAAACATCCAGCTGGCGGCGGCGCGCCAGGAGGCGGCTCACTCGGTCATGCGCTCGGAGCGGCTCACTCTGATGACCGAGGAGCGGCTATCGCTGGCGCTATCCACCGGACGGGTTTCGGTGTTTGAATGGGATGTCGAGCCCAACAGCGCGGTCTTCCACGGGCCCCTGGTGGAGGCGTTTGGCGTGTCGATGGCGGACGCCGCGCGAGGCATGCCACTGGAGGCTTTCCTGAGCGCGGTCCATGCCGACGATATCGGTGCGATGTATGGAGCTATCATGGCCGCCGTCGACAGCGGGGACCCCTTCGAGGCCGAATGCCGCGTGGAGAACGGCAAGGGGGCGTATGTCCTCGTGGCCCGAGGCCAGTTACAGGGCGCCGAAGACGGCAGGCCGCGCCTGGTCGGCGTGTTGATAGACATCACCCAGGAGAAGGCGGCTGAACGGGCTCTTCAGGCTCTGAACGCAAGTCTCGAGACCCGGGTGGAGGCTGAACTGGCCAATCGACTCAAGGCCGAGGAAGCACTTCGCCAGGCCCAGAAAATGGAGGCTGTGGGCCAACTGACCGGTGGTGTCGCGCACGATTTCAACAACCTTCTGACGGTCATCATCGGTGGACTGGACATCATCCGGCGCGCTCGTCCTGACGACGACGCGCGCATCCGACGCGCCGCCGAAATGGCTCGAAAAGGCGCCGAGCGCGCCGCCAGCCTTACGGGACGGTTGCTAGCCTTCTCACGGCGACAGCCGCTGAATCCCCGGCCCCTGAAGGTCAACGATCTGGTTCGTGACATGACAGAGCTTCTCCACCGCAGCCTCGGGGAGGCGATCGAATTGGAGGGGGTGTTGGCGCCGCGCCTGTGGACGGCCGAGATCGACCAGAATCAGCTTGAGATGGCCATCATCAATCTGGCGGTCAACGCGCGCGACGCGATGCCCGACGGCGGCAAGCTCACGCTCGAAACGGCCAACACCGAGCTGGATGAAACCTATACGGCCACGCAAACCGAGGTTGTTCCAGGTCAGTATGTGATGGTGGCGGTCAGCGATACTGGCTTCGGCATGTCCGCCGAGGGGCTCGCCCGGGCGTTCGAACCTTTCTACACCACCAAGGAAGTCGGTCGCGGCACTGGGCTGGGTCTCAGCATGGTATACGGTTTCGTCAAACAGTCCGGCGGCCATGTGGCCATCTACAGCGAGGTCGGACGAGGCACGACGGTCCGTCTGTACTTTCCCAGGCACATGGGCGAAACGGCCGACGTCCCGGCCGTGGCCCGCGATCACGTCCCGAGGGCCAGTCGCGACGAAGTCGTGTTGGTGGTCGAGGACAACGATGAGGTTCGCGTCTACAGCGTCATGGTCCTCAAGGAGTTGGGGTATGGGGTGCTTGAGGCCGCCAATGTCGATTCGGCGCTCGAAATCCTGGCGGGCGATACTCGCGTAGACCTGCTGTTCACGGATGTCGTGCTGCCCGGAAAGACCGGCCGGGTGCTCGCGGAGGCGGCGGTGATCCTGCGGCCGGGTTTGCCTGTGCTCTATACGACCGGCTATGCCCGCGACGCCATCGTGCATGGTGGGCGCCTGGATTCCGGCGTCCGGCTGATCACCAAGCCCTTCACCTTCGAGGCGCTGGGCTTGGCGGTACGTGACGCGATCGACCGGTAGGATCGACTTCCGAAATCTCGGAACGATATGCCGGTTTCGGCGCTCTTTCTCCAGACGCGGGCCGACGGCCCGATCTCAAATGGAGAACTAAGATGCCCAACGATGCATTCAATGTCGCGGACGATGGCGACCTGACCGCCGCTCAAGACCAGATCGCCAATGGACGCCAGGCGTTCAGCGATGCCCTGGTGACAGCGGAGCGGACTCTCAAACAGGCGACCAAAAGCGCCGAGCGGCTGCTGACCGAAGGGGCGGAAGTATTGCGCTCGCAGACCAAGATCTATGCAGCAACCGCCAGCGAACAGTTCGATGAGGCCCAAAAACAAACCCTTGACGGCATCAAATCCAGGCCATTGACGGCTACTTTGGCTGGTTTGGCGGTGGGCTTTCTATTCGGTGTCGTTCTATCCAGCCGCGGAAAGTAGCTTGAGGGTAACGAATTGACAGTAACGATTAGCGTTAAGAAAGACAAATCATGAGTGTGGATTTTCGCGACAAAGCCGCCGTGGAAAAACAGCTTTGGGCGGAACTGGAACATGGCCGCTTCGGAATGCTGGGTTCTGCGACTGACGCCGCCATCGGTTTTCGTCCAATGACAGCCTTTGTCGAACCAGAAGCCAACAAGATATGGTTCTTCACCAA
>JANYFU010000220.1 GCA_025359665.1 Caulobacteraceae bacterium | reverse complement strand
GCCCGATTCTAACCGCCTTGGAACGGACGGACATGGAGAGACGGCGAGTCGTGGTCGAACCCAGGGGCGATCGGAAGCTGGCGGCGCGGGATGAAGCGAGCTCTGGCCAAGGCCCTGGGCGTCGCGAGCGCAACAAGCAGGAGAAGCTCGCCCGCATCGTCGGCGCGGCCCGGCAGCTGTTCGACGAAAAAGGCTTCACCGACACCACCACCCAGGAGATCGCCGAACGCGCCGACATCGGCACCGGCACTCTGTTTCTCTATGCCAAGTCCAAGGAAGACCTGCTGATCATGGTCTTTCGCGACGAGATGATCGCGACCTCCCAGGCGGCGTTTCGGACCATGCCGGCCACCCACTGTCTGATCACACAGCTGATGCATGTCTTTGGCATGATGATCGCCTACCACGACCGAGATCTCGATTTGACCCGAATCCTGCTGAAGGAAATCATGTTCCCGGCCTCGCCCGAACGGCGGGACGATGTCGCCAGCCTGATGCGGGTGGTCTATGGCGGCATCGCCGATCTGGTCGCGGCGGGACAGGCCGCCGGGGTATTGCGGGGCGCCGCCGACCCGGAACTCACCGCGCAGAGCCTGTTCGCGGTCTACTACATGAGCCTGATCATCTGGCTGACCGGAGCGGTGACAAAAAAGCGGTTCCTGGAACAACTGAACAGCAAGCTGACGGTCGCCGTGCAGGGCCTGAACACCCTCGGGTAATATTGACTTTAGTCAATTATGATGATGATCAGTTGAATCTGGCGACGCCAGTCGATCGCGCCAATCGGAGGAGACCCGGCTCTGAAACCTTCTCTGAAGTCCCGCTGGGCGGCGGGTGAGGTCACTCTCGGCGCCTGGTGCATGGTTCCCAGCGCCCTGTCGGCCGAAGCCCTGGCCTCAAGCGGCTTCGACTGGGTGCTGGTCGACATGCAGCACGGCGGTATGGACTATGAGACCGCGGTGGAAATGATCAGGGCGATCGACCTGACACCGGCCGTTCCGATCGTGCGCGTGCCCTGGAACGAGCCGGGGATCATCGGCCGCGTGCTGGACGCAGGGGCCATGGGTGTCGTCATCCCGATGATCCAGACCCCGGACGACGCCTGGCGCGCGGTCGACGCCTGCCTCTATCCCTCCGCCGGCCGGCGGAGTTTCGGTCCCATTCGCGTAGGCCTGAGGGACGGCTCCCGCTATGTCGCCACGGCCAACGAGCGGGTGGCGGTCATCCCGATGATCGAGACACGCGAAGCCCTGGCCTCGGTCGAGGAGATCGCCGCCACGCCCGGTGTCGACGCCTTGTTCGTTGGCCCGTTCGACCTGTCGATCGCCCTGGGCCTTCCGCCCGGCGACAATGACGGCAAGGCGCCCTTCGACGCGGCCATCCTGAGGATCGCCGAAGCGGCCCGCCACGCGCGTGTCGCCACCGCGGTGCTTTCGAACGCCAGAGTCGCGCCGCTGCGCATCGACCAGGGGTTTCAGATGATCTCGGTGGCCACCGACATCACCGCTCTGTCTTCGGCCGCCCGCGCCGATCTCGACACCGTGCGCGCCGCGCGACCGAAAGGCGGCGACCATGCTAAATGAATCCCTTCGCGCCAGGATCGTCGACGACCTGTTCGAGGTCTACCGGACACGCAAGGCCCTGCCCCTTCTGACCAGGACCTATCCCGGCATCGCCGTCGAGGACGCCTATGCGATCCAGGAGCGGTTCGTGGCCCGGAAGCTGGCGGCCGGCGCGACCATCAAGGGCTACAAGGTTGGCCTCACCTCCCAGCCGATGCAGCAGATGGTCGGCTCGAGCGAGCCCGATTTCAGCGCCATGACCGACGATCTGTTCATCCCCGAGGCGACGCCTATTCCGATGTCGCGGTTCTTCGACCCGATGATCGAGATCGAGATCGCCTTCGTGATGAAACACGCCTTGAAGGGACCGGGCGTGCTGCCGGTGGACGTGATCCGCGCCACCGACTTCGTGCTGCCCGCCATCGAGATCGTCGATTTCCGCGTCGCCCGTGCGCCGGGCATGAACCTGATCGACACGGTCGCCGATATGGCCGCCTGCGGCGCGGTGGTGCTGGGCGCCAATCCCCGGCCCCTGACGGCCATCGATGTGCGCACGGTGCGGGGCTCGATCGTTCGCGGCGGCGTCGCCGAACAGGAAGGCGTCGCCTCCGCGGTTCTGGGCAACCCGGTCACGGCCGTGGCCTGGCTGGCCAACAAGCTGGGCGAGTTCGGCGTCACCTTCGAGCCTGGCCACGTGATACTCACCGGCTCCTTCGTCCGCGCTTTCCCGGTCAAGGCCGGCGACGACATCCTCTGCCGCTTCGATCAAGGCCTAGGGGACGTGGCGACCAGCTTCTTTTAGACATTCCGGTCCTATTCCGCCGCCGCGACGGCGCTTACCCGGCTCATGAACGATCCCGACGCCACCTTGATGGTTTCCGTCCCGGGCTCGAACGCGGTGTTGATCGGATCGCCGCCGGCCGCGACGATATCCATCTGCTTGCGATAGAGCCGCCGCAGCAGGGCGATGCCCCGGTCGCCGGCCACCAGGTGTTCCTCGCTGTGCAGGGTGATCGGCCCCTGGCCGCCCTGGGCTTCGAGATCGCTGGGAAAGCGCTGGGCGTGGGTGGGATCGGCGGCGACGGTGGCGTGGATCTTCTCCATCAGCGCCGCATAGCCCTTGAACATGCCGTCGTCCGGCGCCCGCAGCACCGTGAAGATACGGAAATGGCTGTCGTCCACCGGCAGCATGAAGCCCAGATGGTCAGTCGGGCCTTCCTTGCCCCACGGATTGGGCACGGCGCGGATGCACGGCAGCAGGGTCTCCACCCGGGATTTCAGCTCGCCCCCGCCCGGCAGCGGCGTCTCGCGACCGCCCATCACCCCGGTGGCGGTTTCCTCGTAGCGAACGCCGCCAACCCAGCTCCAGGGGTTCTCCAGCACGCCTTCCATCTCACCGAAGCGCGGGCCGAACTGCGGACCCGAATGCAGGAAATGCAGCCAGATGAAATGGGCGGTGTCGTGGATGTTCTCAAAATGCTGCAGCCAGTTGAATGGCGCCAGCGCCTGGGAGCCGTTGGTGCCGGCGCCGAGGTTGTTGCTGTCGGTGAACAGCTGTTCGCCATCACCCAGGCCTTCGAGGACGTCGTAACGCGGCAACAGCGGCTTTTTCGCCGCTGGCCCCAGATAGGCGAATATCAGGCCATAGCGTTCCTCGACCGGATACCAGGGCTGGCGAAACACGCTGGACCTGGCGCCGCCGTCCCGCTCGCACGGCTGGTCCAGGCAGTGTCCGCGGACATCGAATTTCCAGCCATGATAGCAGCATCGGATACCGTCTTCCTCGACCCGGCCATAGAACATGTCGGCGCCACGGTGGATGCAACGGGGGTGGATCAGGCCGGCGCGGCCGGACTTGTCACGAAACAGGATCAGATCCTCGCCCAGCGCCCTCACCCTC
>JANYFU010000179.1 GCA_025359665.1 Caulobacteraceae bacterium | reverse complement strand
CGCCGGCAAGACCACCCTGACCGAAAACCTGCTGCTGGCGGGCGGGGCGATTCGCGCGGCTGGGGCCGTGCGCGCCCGTGGCGAACAGCGCCGCACCCGTTCGGACTGGATGAAGATCGAGCGCGAGCGCGGCATCTCGGTTTCGGCCAGTGCGATGACCTTCGACCACGCCGGGCTGATGTTCAATCTGCTCGACACCCCTGGCCACGAGGACTTTTCGGAAGACACCTATCGGACCCTTACCGCGGCCGACGCGGCGATCATGGTGCTGGACGCCGCCCGAGGCATCGAACCCCAGACCCTGAAGCTGTTCGAAGTTTGCCGGCTGCGGGACATCCCGATCATCACCTTCATCAACAAGATGGACCGGGAGGCGATGGACCCCTTCGCCCTGCTCGACGAAATCGGCTCAAAGCTGGCTCTGGATCCAGCCCCCCTGTATTGGCCGGCGGGATCGGGAAATCGCTTCAAGGGCATGATCGACCTGCGTCACGACGCCTTCCTGCCCTTCCATCGGGTGGCGGCGGGCGAGCAGACCCAAACGCCTCGGCCGGTCCCGCTTTCTTCCAACGCCCTGGACTCACTGCTGAATCCCGAGGAGCAGGAGGAAGCCCGCGAAGGCGCCATGCTGGTCAAGGAGGCGTCGAAACCCTTCGATCCCCAAAGCTTTCTCGAGGGCCATATGACGCCGATCCTGTTCGGCTCGGCCCTGCGCCATTTCGGGGTCGATCAATTGCTGGAGGGCCTGGGCGCTTATGCCCCGGCTCCAAAGCTGGTGGCCGCCCGCCGGAGCGGCGAAGAAACCCATGTCGCCCCCGGCGACGAGGAGGTGTCGGGCTTCGTCTTCAAAATCCAGGCCAATATGGACCCCAATCACCGTGATCGGATCGCTTTCGTGCGCCTGACCGGCGGGCGATTTACCCGCGGCATGAAACTCAAGGTCCAGAACACTGGCCGCCAGATGAGCGTCAATGCGCCGATCCTGTTCTTCGCCTCCGACCGGGAGCTGGCCGAGGAGGCGTTCGCTGGTGACGTCATAGGCATCCCCAACCATGGCGTGCTACGGGTGGGGGACAGCCTGTCCCAGACCGGCCTGCTGCGCTTCGCCGGCCTGCCGAATTTCGCCCCGGAAATCCTTCGGCGCGTGCGGGTAACCGACCCCTTGAAGGCCAAACATTTGAAAAAAGCCCTGGAAGGCCTGGCCGAGGAAGGCGTGACCCAGCTGTTCCGCCCCACCCTGGGCTCGGACTTCGTGGTCGGCGCCGTGGGCCAGCTGCAGTTCGAGGTCATGGCCGATCGGCTGGGGGGAGAATACGCCCTGGATGTGGTGTTCGAGCCGGCGCCATATACAGAGGCCAGGTGGCTGTCTGGCGCCAAGGCCGATATCGAGGATTTCGCCGGCAAGCACCGCACCGCCATGGCTGTCGATATCGACGGCCAGCCGGTGTTCCTGGCCAAGTCGGCCTGGGAGATCGGCTATCTGTCCGAGCGCTTTCCGAAAGTCGGTTTCGAGCGGACCAGGGAGCGAGGCTAGGTGTCGTTCGACGAGGCCGTCTACGGCGCGCCGCCACTCGAACTGGCCGGCGTGTCGCCCGGCGCGCTCCAGGTTTCGCCACTAATTCCGGGCGCTGGGCCGATCGAGGCTCTCCGCGACGCGTCCCTGTCGCGCTTCGTTGTTCTCGCTCCGCCAGGAACCCTTGAACGTAACTACGTGCTGGCCCAGGGCCTGCGTGCTTTACGGGTCGGCGGCGAACTGGTCGCGCTGGCCCCAAAAACCAGAGGCGGCACGCGTCTGGCCAAGGAACTGGCCACTTTCGATGCGACCCCACGCGAAGACGCCCGTCGCCACCATCGTATCTGCCGGCTGGAACGCCCGACTCACCCAGTCGGTCTGGAGGCCGCTATCGCCGCCGGCGCGGCGCGGCGCCTACCCGGCCTCGACCTCTGGTCACAGCCCGGCGTGTTCAGCTGGGACCGATTGGACCCGGGCACGGCCTTGCTGGTGGGACACGCGGGAGGCTTCGGTGGACGCGGCGCGGACCTGGGCTGCGGGATCGGCGTGTTGAGCCGCCGGGTGCTGGAGAGCACCTCGGTCGACGAACTGATCTGCGCCGATATCGACCAGCGAGCCATCGACGCGGCGCGCCGCAACATCGCCGACCCGCGCGCGAAGTTCAGGCACCATGATATTCGCCTGGGCGATCCGGAACTGGCGAACCTGGACTTCCTGATCATGAACCCACCGTTCCACGAGGGTGGAAGCGAAGACCGCGGCCTAGGCTTGGCCTTCATCTCGGCGGCGTCCAACATGCTGCGCAAGGGCGGCGTGTGCCGCCTGGTGGCCAACATCGCCCTGCCCTACGAAGGTCGCCTCAAGGCCGCGTTCGCCAAGGTGAACATCCTGGCCCAGGCCCAAGGCTACAAGGTCTACGAGGCCGTCAAATGAAGACCCCCACGATGCGCCTGGACCGCCTGCTGGCCAATCTTGGCTATGGGTCGCGGCGGGAGGTGGGGCAGATGGTGGCCGCGGGGCTGATCGTGCTGGATGGCGCCCGCCTGCGCGACCCTGGCGAAAGACTGCCGCTTACCACGGACCTGCCCGAACGGATGCATGTGGGCGGCGCGCCCATCGATCCGCCGCCGCCGCTGACCCTGATTGTGCACAAACCCTTGGGCGTGGTTTGCTCTCACCGCGAGCCCGGACGCAGCATTTATGAGCTGTTGCCCCAGCGCTGGCGGCGGCGTGAGCCGACCCTCTCCACGATCGGCCGATTGGATGTCGACACCACGGGCCTGTTGCTGATCACCGACGATGGAGCGCTGCTGCATCGGGTGATTTCTCCACGCGCCAAGGTGCGTAAGCGCTATCTGACGACTCTTGATCGCCCCCTGTCGGGCCAGGAAGCCGCGATTTTCGCCGCCGGCGAACTGGTGCTGGAGGGTGAAACCGAGGCCCTGGCGCCCGCGATGCTCGAACCGCTCTCGTCCACGACCGCCTGGCTGACCATTACCGAAGGCCGCTATCATCAGGTTCGGCGGATGTTCGCCGCGGTGGGCAATCACGTCGTCGCCCTGCACAGGGATAGGATCGGGGGCCTGGATCTGCCGGCTGATCTTGGGTCGGGCGAGTGGCGCTTGACGACGTCCGAAAATCTCGCGTCTATTTTCGCGGGCGACCACGCGGCCTGACCGCGCCAGTCTCGTCGAATGGTGGGCCTCGGTAGAGGGAATGCCGGTGATTTTTTATGGGCGACGGGGGTGCGTCACGCGTTGGGTTGCTGTAGAAATACAGCATGGGATCGATCCTGGCTTCGCATCAACATCTGCTGGCGTACATCAAGCAACTCCTGAGTTCCGGAGCCTCGCTGCTAGTGATCATCGTCATCTTCGCGCCACTCGAGCACTTCTTCTCGGTGCGCAAGGATAAGTTCTTCTACAAAGGTTGGCCAGTGAATTTCGGCTGGTATGTGGTGAATGCCCTGACACCGATCCTGCTGCTCGGGCCACCGTCGGCGCTGATCGCCTGGGCGGCGCACGCCGCCCTGCCAGTCGCCGTCACCAACACGGCCGCCGCCCTGCCCCTTTGGGCCAGGATGTGCGCGGCGATGGTCGTGGGCGAGATCGGGTTCTATTGGGGTCATCGCTGGAGCCATCAGATTCCACTGTTGTGGCGGTTCCATGCGGTGCATCACAGCGCCGAACATCTTAACTATCTGGTCAACACCCGCGCCCATCCCGTCGACATGGTATTCACGAGGCTCTGTGGCCTGGTGCTGCTCTACGCTACCGGACTCGCCTCGCCCGTGGGACCACACCCGACCCTGATACCCGCCATCGTGCTGTTCGTTGGCTCGATGTGGAGTTTCTTCATTCACGCCAATATACGCTGGCGCCTGGGACCGTTCGAGGAAGTCCTCTCAAGCCCGGCCTTCCACCATTGGCATCACACCCGCGAAGACCACAAGGATCATAACTATGCGTCGATGCTGCCGTTCATGGACCGGGTGTTCGGCACTTTCTATCTGCCTAAGGCTTGGCCCGCCGAATACGGCACATCGACATATATGCCCGCCTCTGTGACCGGACAACTCATCGAACCCTTTGGACCTGCTCCCAGGGCGGCGCCCCAGGCCCAGGCGGAAACCTCAAGCCCGGCTTGAAGCGGCTCTGAACTTCAACGGGCCAGCGCCGTAACCTCCAGCTGTTCCTCCGGCGTCAAACTCCACGCCGCTGTCGCCGCATTGGCCGCGACCTGGTCCGCCGAAGTCGCACCGGCGATCACCGATGAAACCACGGGATGGGCCAGTAGCCAGGCGAAGGCCAGATCCAGGAGCGTGTGGTTCCGTGCCTCAGCCCAGGCGGTCAGCTTTTCTACCCGGTCGAAATTGCGATCGCTGAGCGCCTGGGCGCCCCGCTCGCCCCAGACAGCCAACCGCGTGCCCTCCGGCGCTGCTTCGCCGCGACGGTATTTGCCAGTGAGTAGGCCCGAAGCCAGCGGGAAGAACGGCAACATGCCCAGACCGAACCGCTCGCAGGCCGGCAGAACCTCATGCTCGGTGTTCCGCTCAAGCAGGTTGTATTGGTTCTGGGCCGAGACGAACCGGCTCCGATGGCTGGACCGCGCGGTCCAGTCGGCGTCGGCGATCTGCCACCCGGAAAAATTTGAATTGCCGATGTAGCGAACCTTGCCGGCCGCGATCAGATCATCCAGCGCCCGCAGGGTCTCGTCGATCGGTGTCTCGGCGTCCGGGCGGTGCATCTGTAACAGGTCGATGTAGTCCGTTCCCAAGCGCTTGAGACTGGCCTCCACGGCGCGGATGACATAACGGCGCGAGCCGCCGCCGGAATAGGGCGCCGGCCCAGCCGGGATGCCGAACTTGGTAGCCAGGACGATATCATAACGCCTTGTGCCCAGGGCCTTGCCCAACATCACCTCTGACTGGGTGGCGCCGTAGACATCGGCGGTGTCGAAAAGGCTTATCCCCGCGGTCAGCGCCGCCTCGACCACCTTGGTGGTCTGGTCCTGGTCGATGCGCATGCCGAAGTTGTTACAGCCGAGGCCGATCTCGCTGACCTTCAGGCCACTGTCGCCAAGACGCCGGTATTTCATCGCGCCGCTCCCCCCACCGAAACCTATCGCCCGCGCCACCACGCCAAAGCGCGTTTCTCTAGAGCTTGAAAGCATAGATGCACCACGGCCGCCATCAGGGCGAGCGTGAGGATGGCGGCAAACATCTCAGCGGTTCGAAGGCGGTTGCCCGCTTCCAGAATCCGCCACGCCAGGCCCTCGGCGCCTCCCGATCCCGCCACGAACTCGGCCACCACCGCCCCGATGATCGCCAATCCCGAGGCGACCTTGGCGCCTTCGACGATGAACGGCAGGGCTGACGGAAGCCTCAGGCGCAACAGCCGTTGCCATGGCCGCGCGCCGTAAAGATCGAACAACCGCTCAAGATCAAGGTCCGCCGAAGTCAGGCCGCGCACCGCACCGGAGAATATGGGAAAGAACGCCACGATGGCCGCCAGGGCGACGATGGCCCGATCAGGATGATCCACCCCCGCCCAGATCACCACGAGCGGAGCGATCGCCACCACCGGTGTCACCTGCAGGGCCACCGCCAAGGGCCGGATGGCCCGGTCGAGCGTCCGGCTCAAGGATACCAACAGGGCCAGGACAGCGGCGAAAACGCTGGCGGCCACCAGGGCCTCAAGAGCCATGGCCAGCGTGCGCCAGGCTGATAGCGCCAGAATTGGCGCGTTGAGGATCAGGGCCAGGACGATGGCGGTGGGCGCCGGGAGCAAATATTCGGGCGTATGCAGGATCGAACAGGCGCCCTGCCAGATCAACAGTAGAGCGCCGATCAAGGCCACTGGCGCCAGGAATGAGAGACGGTTCACGCCGCCGCTCGGGTCGCGGCCGCCAGGCGATCGGAGATGGCCTCGGCGGCGTCGCGAAATAACGCGGTGGTTCGAAAGCCCGACGGACGTGGCGTGGGCGCTTCGACGCGTGTCTCGCCGGCCGAGCGGCCGGGTCCCGGTGTCATGACGATCACCCGTCCGGCCATATAGACCGCCTCCTCCACGTTATGGGTCACGAAGACTATCGCTGGACGCGCCTCGCGCCAAATGGCCAACAGGTCGTCGGCGAGGGCGCGGCGCGTGATCTCGTCGAGGGCCGCGAAGGGTTCGTCCAGCAGCAGCAGCCTGGGACTGGTCACCAGCGCCCGGGCGAGGGAGGCGCGCATGGCCATGCCGCCAGAGAGCTGAGCCGGGCGAGCATTGACGGCGGCGCCAAGACCGACCCGCGCCAGAGCCTCGACCGCCCGTGCTCGAGCCTCCGCCTTTGCCACGCCGGCCAATTCGAGGGGCAGAGCGACATTGGCGGTGGCGCTGAGCCAGGGCGCAAGCGTGGGAGACTGGAAAACCACCGAGGTCTCGCCCCGCCCCGCGGCCCGGCGCACAGTCCCTCGAGTAGGTCCTTCCAATCCCGCCAGAAGGCGAAGCGCCGTGGATTTGCCACACCCCGAGGGACCGACCAGGGCGACGATCTCTCCGGACACCAGCGCCAGGTCAAACGGACCCAAGGCCTTGCCGCGACCAGGGTAGTCTACTTCCACCGCCAAAAGGGCGGCGACGACATCGGTCATGGGGCGCCCTTATTTCGCGGCTGGCGCGGTAAAGCCCAGGGCGTAGGCCGCCTTGTAGTCCATGGTCCTGGGGAAGACCCCTTTGTCGGAAGCCATCTTGAAGAATTCGGACCAGCGCTCGTCGGTCATCGCGCCCAGCCCACTCTTTGCGGCGTCGCCGGAATCAATGATCCCATAGGTCCGCATCTTTTCGCGCGCCTGGGCCAGAACGTCGGCGGTCATCTCCGGATTATCTTTGAGAATCAGAGCGTCGCCGGGCGCCGGATCGCCATGCAGATAGGACTGCCAGCCCGCGGCCGTGGCGGCGACGAAGGCCTTGATCACCGCGGGATTGGCGGTCAGCAGGCGATCGGAAGCGAGAACCAGACCCGCGTACCCAGGGTAGCCCTCGTCGGCCAACAGGAACACCGCCGGCTTCAGATGAGCTTCCTTCTCGAGGGTGTAGGGCTCGGAGGTCAGATAGCCTTGCTGGACAAGGCGCTTGTCGGCCAGGAACGGCGCGTTGTTGAAGGTGTATTTGCGCACCTGATCGTTGGTGAAGCCGTATTTGGCCTTGAGCCAAACCCAGAAAGCGGTGACCGAGGCGTCGGACAGCAGGATCGGATGACCCTTCATGTCGGTCAGGGATTTGATGCCCGCATCGGGATGAGCGATCAGCACCTGCGGGTCTTTTTGCATGAAGGCGGCCACCGCCTTAACCGGCACATGTTCGGCGGCCAGGTTCATGACGATGAAGCTGTTGGAGCCCACCCCCATCTCCACCGCGCCGGAAGCCACCAGCTGGGGCACGTTCACGCCGGGGCCGCCCGGTACGATCGTAACCTTCAGGCCACGCTTCTCATATTCGCCGTTGGCCAGGGCCTCGTAGTAGCCACCCTGCTCCGCCTCGGCCCGCCAGTCGGTGGCGAACCGGATAGCGGTCGGCCCGGAGCCCGCCGCCGGTCCCGCGGGTTTCGAACAGGCCGAGGCCAGAAGCGCCAAGGCCATCAGCACCAGGCCCGGGGTGGCGAAGACGGAAGCTCTCACGAACAGGATTCCCCTTGAGTCCCCCCAACCTTTAAGCCGCGCGCCGGGCCGCGCCAAGGGCGACGCGTGGCCATCCAGGGATCAAGGCTTGCGGAACAGATAGACGAACTGGTCTGTGTGGCCGCGAATAGCCTTGTCGAACACCAGCTTGTCACGGGCATCGGCGGGATTGCGCAGTGCGTCGCTCTCGCCCGCGAAGACGAAGCCCGCCGCCGCCATGTCTTTCTTGACGACGGCAGCGTCGATCCGGTGGGTGGTGTTGGTCGCCGCCAGGCCTGAGCCGTCGGGCGCGGAATGGTCGATGACGACATAGGCGCCGCCGGGTTTCAGCGCCTTGAAGACCGCCTTGTTGAAGGCGGGCACATCGGCGGGTCCCATGAAGGGGTCGTATAGATCGTGATAGTTCTGGCGCATCCAGACTACGTCCACGGGCTTGGAGACGGCGAAACCATTGATCGGTCCGGAAAGGGCCGTGAGGTTTGGGTGGCCGGCCATGGGCGCGGATCCATCGGGCGGCAGAGCGTCGTTCTCGGCTTTGGCCATTTCCACCGATTGGAAGGCGATCACCGATCCCTTGGGCCCGACCACCGTGGAAAACATCCGGTCCCAGTAGGGGCCTGGGAAGATATCGACGATGCTCATGCCAGGCTTGAGACCCATGAAGCTGATCAATTCGGCCGGTTTGCGCCCCGCGTCCAAGGCCGTCTCGGCGGCGGGACGGGCCGGGTCGGCTATGGCGGCCATGACGCTGGGCGACATATCCGCGGCCAAGGCGGCGCAGGATGCGGTGAGCCACAGGCCGGCGGCGATGGCTCCAGCGACGTTTGCAAGCTTCAAGACTGTCTCTCCCAGACTGAGGTTTTCCGAACCATAGCGCGGGCCGTGCCGGAAGTCAGGGGACAGCCCGCGGTTGATTTCCGGCGGCCATCGGCCGACAAACGCGGCGGGGACAAACGGACAAGCATGGGCATCATGACAAAGACACTGAAAATCCTCGCTATCGGCCTCGTTCTGATCTCCGGCGCGGGCGCCGCCCAGGCCGGTTGCGTCACCGGGGCCGTGGTCGGCGGCGTCGCGGGCCACGTAGCTGGGCATCACACCCTCCTAGGCGCGGCCGCGGGCTGCGCGGTGGGCCATCACATGGCGGTGGAAAAGAAAAAACGTCGAGCCGCTGAACGCGCCGCGCAGGCCAGGGCAGCTCAGCCACAAGGTCAGCCTGCCCCTCCACACTGAGCCAGGCGCTCCCTCACGCCTAAACCAAACCGCGCTCCAGAGCCTCCCTGCGAGCTTCAAGTTCCAGCCAGGATTCCTCGGTCTCGTTGAGTGTCTCGCGGGCTTTTTCCAGTTCCGCCGAGGCCTTGGCGAAGCCTGAGGGGTCTCGCCGGTAGAGCCCAGGATCGGCGAGAACTCGCTCCAATCGTGAGATGTCGTCGGGCAGCGCCGCCAATCGCGCCTCAAGCTCGCCCAACCGTCGTTGGTCCTTGAAGCTCAACTTGGCCGGTGGGGCTGCGGACCTCGGCGCGGCGGCCTTTCCCCGACGGACCGGAGGCGGCTCGGGCGGCTCGAGGAAACCGGGGTTCTGGCTCAGGAAATCCTTCCACCCGCCCGGCGTCTCCACGGCGCGGCCACGGCCGTCCAGCGCGATGGTTGACGTCGCTAGCCGGTCGATGAAATCGCGGTCGTGGCTGACCAGGATCAGGGTGCCGGCGTAGTCGGCCAGCATCTCCTCCAGCACATCTAGAGTATCCATATCCAGGTCGTTGGTGGGCTCGTCCAGGACCAGGACATTAGACGGACGCGCCAGGGCGCGGGCCAGCAACAGCCGGTTGCGTTCGCCTCCCGAGAGGCTGGTCACGGGTTGGCGCAGCTGATCGTCGCGGAACAGGAAGTCCTTGGCATAGGCGGCCACATGGCGCGGTTGGCCCTGGACCATCACCTGATCACCGCCCAGCGGCGCCAAGGCGCTCCACAGTGTCATCTCTTCGGTCAGGTCCGCCCGAGCCTGGTCTACATAGACGATGTCAAGGTTCGACCCGAGCCGCACCGAACCGGCGTCAGGCTCGATCTCGCCCAGCAGGATCTTGACCAGGGTGGTCTTGCCCGCCCCATTCGGTCCCACGATGGCCACGCGATCGCCGCGCTGGACCCGAGTGGAAAACCCCTGGATCAGAATTCGATCGCGGTAGGCCTTTGCGACACCCTTGGCCTCAAGCACCCTTTTTCCGGACGGCGCCGCGGCGGCCGAGGCCAGGGTCATTTCGCCGCGCGAAAGACGCAGACTTTCCGCCTTCTCGCCACGCATGGCGATCAGACGGCGGCGACGGCCCTCGTTGCGGGCGCGGCGCGCGGTGACGCCGAAAGACAGCCAGCTCTGTTCCCGCTCGATGGCCTTGTCGAGCCGGCGGGCTTCCTCCGCCTCGGCGGCCGAATGTTTTTCCGCCCACGGTTCGAAGGCGGCGAACCCCTCATCCAGCCGCCTGACCTTACGGCTCTCAAGCCAGAAGCAACGCTGGGTGACTCGTTCAAGGAACGCCCGGTCGTGGCTGACGATCAGAATGGACGAACGGGCCCGGCCGATCAGAGTTTCAAGCCGCTCGATAGCGATGATGTCGAGGTGGTTGGTGGGCTCATCGAGCAGCAGAACGTCAGGCTGCTCGGCGAAAGCCCTGGCCAGGGATGCCCGCCGCGCCTCGCCACCAGAAAGCCCCACAGGCGCGCGACCAGGGTCAAGCCCGAAGGATTCCAAAAGAGATTCAGCGTCATGCCGCGCCGCGCCGCCCGTGGCGGCAAAGTCCAGCAGGCTCTCGCCCTCAAGCAGCGGTTCCTGGGCGACCAGGGTTACCTTCAACCCCGGCGACAGGACACGATCGCCGTCGTCGGGCGCGGTCTGGCCGGCCAGGATGCGTAGCAGGGTCGATTTGCCGGCGCCGTTGCGTCCGACAAGGCAAGCGCGGCCCCGGGCCTCGAGACCCAGATCGACGCCGTCGAACAGCCATCTAGGCCCGTCGGCTAGGCGCACGTCGCGCAGGGCCAGGACAGGCACCGCCATTTGTATGATTCCACTCCCGCGCCAAAGACCGCGCGCTGACTATCTTTTCAAAGGGGTTGTGGTCTAGACGAAGCGGCCATGCCCACCCAGCCTTTTTGGCGCGCCAAGACCCTGGAAGAGATGAATCCCGCCGAGTGGGAGAGCCTCTGCGATGGTTGCGGCCTGTGCTGCCTGATCCGATTCGAGGATGAGGACACCGGCGACATCACACCCACCCGGGTGGCGTGCAAACTATTCGACGGCGACAAGTGCCGGTGTTCGAACTACGGCCAGCGGCGGCGGCACGTGCCCGATTGCATCAAGCTCACCCCGCACAATATCGAAAAGCTGCCCTGGATGCCCCTCAGCTGCGCCTATCGGCGCCTGCATGAAGGCAAGGACCTGCCGAGTTGGCACCCGTTGGTCACGGGACGGGCGGAGAGCGTTCATGAGGCCGGCGTTTCCGTGCGCGGCCAAACGATCAACGAAGCGACCCTGGACGATCCAGACGACGCCCTGCAATTCGCCGCGCCGGACTGGCTGCGCGATCGGAGTGACGACTAAGCGCTGGCCAAAGGCCTGCCAACGACGACCGTTGCAGAATTACCACATGGAGCCCTTGCGTCCCTGAACCGTTCGCTTAACTGAACAGATTGTGAGGCGCGGCGCCGCGGCGCCTTCCGATACATTCGAGGACCAACGATTGGCGCAAGATCCCTATTCGGAACTGGGCGTTTCGCGCGCCGCGAGCGCTGACGATATCCGCAAGGCTTTCCACAAGCTTGCGAAGAAGCACCATCCGGACGTCAACCCCGGCGACAGGGCGTCGGAAGAGAAATTCAAGCGGGCCAGCAGCGCCTTCGATCTGCTTGGAGACCCTGAGAAGCGCAAGAAATTCGACGCCGGGGAAATCGACGCCGACGGGCGGGAGGCTATGCGCGCCTACAGCCAAAGCCCCTTTGGCGAGCAGGCTGGGGGCTTTCGGTCGGCCAGTTTCGATGGCGTCGATCTCAATGACATCCTGGGCGATATGTTCGGCGGGCGCGGGCCGGGACGTGGTGGGGCCGGCGGGTTCGGCTCGCGCGGCGCCGACCTGCGCGCGCGCCTGGAGGTCGACCTGGAAGAGGCCATTGCCGGCGCCAAGAAGCGCGTCCCCTTCACGGATGGCAAAACCCTGGACATCACCATTCCAAAAGGGGTGGTTGAAGGCCAGACGCTTCGGCTCAAGGGCCAGGGCGCGTCGGGCCGGGCCGGGCCGGGCGACGCCCTGATCGAAATCGCCATCCGACCGCACCCCGTCTATCGGCGCGAGGGCGATAATCTGATCATGGACCTGCCGGTCTCCGTCCCGGACGCCGTCCTCGGCGGCAAGGTTCAGGCCGACACCCCAGATGGCCCGGTGACCCTCAATGTTCCCAAAGGATCCAACAGCGGTGCGATTCTACGGTTGAAGGGCCGAGGCCTGAGCGACGGCCAGGGCCGCCGGGGCGACCTGCTCGCCCGTTTGGCGATCACTTTGCCGGATGATCCCGACCCCGAGCTGGACGCATTGGCGGAAACCTGGCGCCGGGACCGTCCCTACAGCCCGCGGCGGCGGCGCTGAACTTGCTTTCTCTCCCGGTCGATGGCTCATTCACCCGAGGTTCAGGCAGATCGGGTTAGGGCTGGCGTGTGATGCGAAACCCAACCCTTCGCGCCGGCGCCTTCGCCTTTGTCGCCATGGCTTTCGTCGTCTGTGGCGGCGCGTCGGCGCAACAGAACGATGCGCGCCGGGGACGCGATGACTCCCGCGGGTCGCAACCCCGAAACTATCAGAGATTTGATCCGCCTCCCGGTCGCGAAGGCCCCATCCGCCGCGAACCGGGTCCGGGTCCCTACGGCCCCCCGCCGGGGCAGTATGTCCCGCCTGGATACCCCTCGCCGCCGTATCGACGCCCACCGGAGATGTCCGGGCCGGGGCAGCGGAGGATCGCCCCACTATCGGATTTGATCGAGGGGCTGAAACGTCGATCTCCGGGACGGGAACTCGACGCCGACCTGACCTCCTTCGACGGCCGGCCAGCCTATCGAATCCTATGGGTAACGGTTCACGGCCGGCGAATGGACATGATCATAGACGCCGAAACCGGCACGGTTCTGAGCGAGAGATAGGAGCACGCCATGCGCATCCTGCTGGTGGAAGATGATGTCGATCTCTCGCGGCAACTGAAACGCGCGCTTTCTGACGCCGGCTACGCCGTGGACCACGCGCCAGATGGCGAAGAAGCCGCGTTCCTGGGCGAGACCGAGCCCTATGACGCCATCATTCTGGACCTCGGCCTGCCCAAGATAGACGGCGCCGCGGTGCTTGAGGGCTGGCGCCGCGGGGCGCTAACCACGCCGGTGTTGATCCTGACGGCGCGGGGCGCCTGGAGCGAAAAAGTCGCCAGCTTCGACGCCGGAGCCGACGACTATCTGACCAAGCCCTTTCATACCGAGGAACTCCTGGCCCGGCTCAGAGCGCTGGTCCGCCGGTCGGCCGGCCACGCCACGCCGAACCTGTCATGCGGGGCGCTACGTCTGGACCCACGCGCCGCGCGCGCGTCGGTGGCGGGAGAACCCCTGCGGCTGACCTCGCTCGAATACCGCCTTCTCCACTACATGATCATGCACCAGGAACGGGTCATCAGCCGCACCGAACTGGTCGAACACCTCTATGATCAGGACTTCGATCGCGACTCCAACACCATCGAAGTGTTCATCGGCCGTCTGCGCAAGAAGATCGGCCCGGACAGGGTCGAAACCATCCGCGGGCTCGGCTATCGTCTGGTCCCAATCGGAGACGACGGCGGGACGGCGTGACGCCAATTGGATCAAGCCGAAAGCCCGCCGGCCAGTCCTCGCTGGTCGGACGGCTGGTCTTCCTGGCGGCGGTCTGGAGCCTCGCGGTTCTGGCCGTGGCGGGCGTGGCCCTGTCGCTGTTCTTCGCCCAGGCCGAAGTCGCGCAGATCGACACCGAACTTTCCGAGACCCTGGACGGGCTCCTGGCCGGGACCCCCGCGCATGGCGCCCTGATCACCGCGCCGCCGGCCACCGACCAGCGGTCCGGACGGGTTTATAGCGGCTCCTACTGGCAGATCATGACGGCCGAGCCCGCTGGACCCAGCCAGATGGTGCGCTCGCGGTCGCTGTGGGACCGCTCCCTGCCGCTGCCGGGCGATATCCGCGCCTCCCTGGCGAAAACCCCAGGCGAGATCGTGTCTTTCGAGTCCAGGGGACCGCTCAATCAACCCTTGCGGGTCGCCGCGATGCAGGGACGCCTGAGCGACATCGCCGCGCCGGTGATCTTCATGGCCGCCGAGGACCGAACCAGCGTGAACCGCGACATTCGCACTTTCGACACCACCATCGCCGTCGCCTTGGTGCTGTTGGGGGCCGGCCTGATCGCGGCGGTGATCCTGCAGGTGCGCGTCGGCCTCCAACCACTGTTCGCCCTGCGCCGCGAAGTGACCGCGGTGCGCACCGGCAAGTCGGAACGCATCCTGGGCGACTATCCCACCGAACTGCGCCCCCTGGCCGAGGAACTCAACGCGCTGATGGCGCACACCCAGGAGATCGTGGAGCGACAGCGCACGCATGTGGGCAACCTTGCACACGCCCTAAAGACACCACTCTCGGTCTTGCTGACCGAGGCCGATCAGCAGCCGGGTCCCCTCGCCGAAGTGGTGACGCGGCAGGCGCAAACCATGGGCCAGCATGTCGACCATCACTTGCGCCGCGCCCGGGCGGCGGCGCGCACCCAGGGCCAGGGAGAGCGCACGCCCGTCGCGCCGGTGCTCGAGGACCTGAGCCGAACCCTGGAGAAGATTTTCCGGGACAAGGTTTCCAGCGTCGACTGGGAGTGCCCCGACGACCTGAACTTTCTCGGCGAGCGTCAGGATCTTCTGGAGATCACCGGCAATGTGATGGAAAATGCCTGCAAATGGTGTGCGGGCCGCGTTCGCGTCGAGGCCGAAGCCAGCGCCCCGCGCCAACTTCGCGTGGTCGTGGAGGACGACGGTCCCGGCCTGCCGGCCGATCAGCGTTCGGCGGTGCTCAAGCGTGGCGCGCGGCTGGACGAGCAGACGCCCGGTTCTGGCCTGGGCCTGGCCATCGTCGATGAACTCGCCCGCGCCTATGGCGGCTCGATCACGCTTGAGGCGTCCGTGCTCGGAGGGCTCAAGGCGGTTCTGCTGCTGCCCCGAGCCGAAGGTTGAGCTGTCGTGACCAACCCCTCGCGCGCGCGCCAGTTTCCCGCTAAATTCCGCCCATGACCTTCCTGCCCCGCTCACGCACCGCCCGTCGACGCCTGATGGTCGTCGCCGCGGCCGCGCCGGTTCTGCTGCTCGCCGTCGGTCTGGTTCTTTACGGCTTGAGAGACTCCATCTCCTATTTTTACACCCCCGGGCAGGCCAGGGCGGCGCACGTTCAGGCCGGCCGGTCAATTCAGCTGGGCGGCCTGGTCGTTAAGGGCAGCCTGGACCGACATTCGGGCCGCGATATAAGCTTTGTCGTCGCCGACCGGATCGCCCAATCCAAAGTGGCTTACAAGGGCGAACTGCCCGATCTGTTCCGCGAGGGACAGGGCATTGTCGCCACTGGCGCCTACGACAACGACGGCGTCTTCGTCGCCAGCCAGGTGCTTGCAAAACATGACGAAAAATACATGCCACGTGAGGTCGCGCAGGCGCTAAAAGCCCAGGGTGAGTGGCGGGGAACCGGCGCTCCGCCGGCCTACGTCACCGCGTCGACCGTCGGTCGTCCCTAGAGCAAGATGAATCCGGACGCCGACATCTTGGCGCCCTCAATGAGCATTACCTTCTGGGAGAGTTACTTTCCGGATCGCCCGGAGCGAAGAGTACTCGGCGGGACCTCCCGCTTCAGGGCGACGATACCTACATCCATCAAACCCCGGCAAACCCATCGCCGGGAACAAGGGAATGAACCGATGGCAATCAGTAAGTCACATGTCTTGGTGGGCGCGCTCGCCGGCGCCGGAATCGCGGTAGCCGCCATGGCCGGCGCCGGCCTGCACGGAACGGCGCTCGGGGCCGATGGTTTCGGTCATCTGATCAAGGCCTCGACCGATCCGGTGGTCGCCTCCTCGCCCGGCGCGCCGATGTCGTTCGCCGACATCTTCGAAAAGGTGGCGCCCGCCGTGGTCTCGATCAAGGTGACCTCGAAGGTCGATATCAGCACCCTGCACGCCGGCCCGGGTTTTCAGGGTTTTCCCTTCGGGCTGATCCCGCGCGGACAACAAGGCGGAGATGACGGCGATACCGACGCCCGTCGCGCGCCCAAGCAGATGTCTTCGGGTTCCGGCTTCTTCATTTCGGCCGACGGCTTCATCGTCACCAACAATCACGTCATCGAGAACGCCGAGGACATCAAGGTGGTGCTCAAGGGCGGACAGGAACTCAAGGCCGTTCTCGTCGGTCGCGACGAGGGCACCGATCTGGCCGTGATCCGTGT
The DNA here is from genome assembly GCA_025359665.1 of Caulobacteraceae bacterium. Classification (GTDB taxonomy): domain Bacteria; phylum Pseudomonadota; class Alphaproteobacteria; order Caulobacterales; family Caulobacteraceae; genus Acaudatibacter. The sequence continues at coordinate 6,178 of JANYFU010000179.1, read as the reverse complement.
CGAAGGCCACAATTTTCCATTCGTGAACTTCGAGGATCGCGCGCGGCCTCGGGTCGGTGATTGGGTCCTGGCGGTGGGCAACCCCTATGACCTGGGCGGCACCGCGACGGCCGGGATCGTTTCGGCCTATAACCGCGATATCGGTGAGAAGTTCGTCGACTACATCCAGATCGACGCCCCGATCAATCGCGGCAATTCCGGCGGCCCGACCTTCGACAGCTATGGCCGGGTGATTGGCGTCAACACGGCGATCTTCTCGCCGTCCGGCGGCTCGGTGGGGATCGGCTTCGATATCCCGGCCGACATCGCCCAGAGAGTCACCACCGAGCTGATGCAGGGCCGTAAGATCGCCCGCGGCTATATCGGCGCGACGATCCAGGATCTGAACGAAGAGATGGCCGGCTCCTGGGGCCTGAATGGCCGCAAGGGCGCCATCGTCGCCGGGCTGGTCCCGGCCGGGCCGGCCGCCCGCGCCGGCGCCATGCCGGGCGATGTGGTGGTGTCCGTCAATGGCCACGCGGTCGCCAACGGATCGGAACTGACCCGCGAAGTGGCCAAGGTTCGCGCCGGCGACACTCTGCGCCTGGATATATTCCGCAATGGCAAGCCCAAGACCCTGGATATTCAGGCCGGTCTGCGTCCCTCGGAACAACAACTCGCCAAGAACGGCGGTGTGGGTCCGGACGATGACGCCGACGCGGGGCCCGACGTCCCTCCCACCAACAAGGGCCAGGTTCTGGGCATGTCGCTAAGCCCGATCGATCCCCAGTCGCGCCAGCAGTACAGCATCGGCGCCACCGTCCGCGGGGTGTTGGTTCAGTCGGTGAAGGGCGCCTCCGACGCCGGCGACAAGGGCCTCAAGAAGGGTGACGTGATCGTCAGGGCCGGCGACCGCGAAGTCGCCAACGCCGGCGATGTTACCGCCGCGGTCGGAGATTGGAAGAAGGCTGGGCGGACGAGCATACCGCTTGAAGTTACGCGCGGCGGCGTGTCGCTGTTCGTGCCGATCAAGATCGAGGGCTAGAAGGTCGGAACCCGCTACCTTTTGCAAACGGTAGCGGGTTCCGATCTGGAATTTGAGGGGGCGCGCGCATGCGGTTGCTGATCGTTGAGGACGACCTGGAGGCCTCGCGGGCCATGGTCACCGGGCTGTCGGAACAGTCGCATAGCTGCGTGACGGCGCCCGATGGTCTGGCTGGCCTCGAGGCCGCGCGAGCGGACCAGTTCGACGTGATGATCGTCGATCGGATGATGCCGCGCATGGATGGCGTGACCATGGTCGAAACCCTGCGCAGAGACGGCGACCGCACTCCGGTGCTCTTCCTCTCCGCCCTGGGTGAGATCAGTGATCGCGTGGCGGGTCTTAACGCCGGCGGCGACGACTATCTGGTCAAGCCCTATGCCCTGGCCGAACTGCTGGCGCGCGTGGAGGCTCTGGCCCGGCGGCGGGAAATGGGATCGGTCCAGACCATGCTGAAAGTCGGCGATCTGGAAATGGACCTGATCGCCCGGGAGGTTCGGCGGGCCGGGGTCGAGATCGATCTCCAGCCTCGGGAATTCCAGCTTCTGGAGTTCCTGATGCGTCATGGAGGCCAGTCGGTGACGCGCACCATGCTGCTGGAAAAGGTCTGGGAGTATCATTTCGACCCCCAGACCAATGTCATCGATGTCCATATCTCCCGGCTGAGGTCCAAGATCGACAAGGGATTCGACCGGGCGATGCTGCAGACGGTCAGAGGCGCCGGCTACCGCCTCGAAGCCTGAGATATCCGCTGGCATGGGCCTGCCCCGCGTCTTTCGAACCACCCCGTTTCGCCTGACCCTGCTGTTTCTCGGCCTGTTCGCGGCGGCGGCGGCGGCCTTCCTGGCCTATATCTACATCGCCACGGCTGGAGAGGTGACGCTGCGCGCCGACGCCCGTGTGTCGCGGGAGATGGCCGCTCTGGAAGCCATCCATCATTCCGGAGGCCTGGCCGCGCTCAACCAGGCCGTGATCGAACGCTCGTTCGGTGACCGGCCGATGGTCTATCTGCTGATGAAGCCCGATGGTGGAAACATCAGCGGCTCGATCGGCAAATCCCCGGTCGAGAAGTTCGACGGCGAGCAGACCTGGACCACCTTCACCCTGACCAACCCCGGTCCCGACGGCGGCATGGTTCGCCAGCCGGCCCGAGGGCTGCAGGAACGCCTTCCGGACGGATATATGCTGTTCGTGGGGGCGGACGTGGGCGAGCTGGAGTTCTATGTCAGCAAGATCCTTCGCGCTCTGTGGGGCGCCGGAGCCCTGATGATTTTGTTGGGCCTGGCCGGCGGCTTGATGGTCAGCCGGGATGTCAGCCGCAACACCGCCGCCCTGACCCACGTGATCGACCAGGCCCGAGGCGGCGACCTGCATGTCAGGGCGCGGGTTAGGGGATCGGGCGACGAGTATGACGAACTGGCGATCGGGCTGAACGATATGCTCGACCGTCTGGAGCGGTCGGTCGGCGGACTGCGGCACGCGGGCGACGCCATCGCTCATGACCTGCGGTCTCCATTGACGCGGCTGCGAGCCCGACTGGAAGCGGCGATGATCGACGCCGAGGCCGGCCGAACCGACGCCAAGGCGGCCCTGCATCAGGCTCTGGAAGACGCCGATGGCGTTCTGCGCACCTTCTCCGCCGTTCTGGCCATTGCGCGGCTGGAGGCGGCGGGCGCCGCGCCGAGCCAGACCGTGTTCGACCCGGCGCAATTGGCGGCTTCGATCGGAGAGCTTTACGAACCCCTTTGCGAAGACAAGGGGTTGGATTTCGAGATCCAGGCCTCACCGGGGCTGCGTCTCAAGGGAAATCGGGAGTTCATTGCCCAGGCCCTGGCCAATGTCCTCGACAACGCGATCAAATACACCCCGGCCGGCGGCGCGATCATGGTCCGCGTCCGTCGTCGGTCTTCGGGCGATGTGGAGATTTCGGTCACCGACACGGGCCCCGGCATTCCGGCCGAAGACCGAGGCCGGGTGCTGGATCGCTTCGTCCGGCTGGAGAACAGCCGCAATGAGCCCGGCGCGGGCCTCGGCCTGTCGCTGGTGGCGGCGGTCGCGCGGGCTCACGGCGGCCATCTGGATCTGGACGAGGGGCCCGGCGCCCTCGACGGCGGAGGGCCGGGGCTGCGGGTCGCCCTGGTCTTCCCGTCCGTATCCTAGGAAGCGCCGAGCGTGACCTCGCCGCTTGTCGATCGGTTGGCCCCCTGTGGACCGATTGTCGACGCCAAGGCCGCGGCGCGGGCGCTGGAACGACTCACTCCGGCGGCGGAGCAGCTGGGCTGGATCGAAGCCCTGCGCCAGGCCTGGCCATCCCTGGCGCCGGTATTCGCCGCGTCTCCCTATCTGGCCGGTCTGGCGAGGCGGGTCCCGGATCGGCTGGGGCGGGTGCTCACCGATAGCCCCGAAGCTCGGCTCGAAACCCTGCTCACCGCCGTCGGCGGTCTGGCCGGCGCGCCCGCCGGAGACGTCGAAGCCGGCCTGCGGAACCTGAAGAGCGAGTTGCATCTGCTGACCGCGCTGGCCGATCTGGGTGGCGTCTGGGACCTGAACGCGGTGACCGGGGCGATCAGCCGGTTCGCCGACGCGGCGGTCGAGTGCGCGATGAGCCTGGCCGCGGGTGAAGCCTTCGCGGCCGGCAAACTGACCAGGCTGAATCAGGGCGAGGCGGGTCCGGCTCCCGGAATTTTCTGCATCGCCATGGGCAAGCATGGCGGCTTCGAGCTCAACTATTCGAGCGACATCGACATCTCGTTCTTTTATGAACCCGGCGCCCTGCCCCTTGCGCCAGAAGTCGAGCCCGCCGTCTTCGCCAGTCGTTTCGTCGATCGCGTGGCCGATGTTCTTCAGCGCCGGACGGCGGAAGGCTATGTCTTTCGGGTCGATCTGCGCCTTCGTCCCGACCCTTCGTCGACCCCGGTGGCGGTCTCTGTTCCTTCGGCGATGCACTACTATCAGACCGTGGGCCAGAACTGGGAACGCGCCGCCTTCATCAAGGCCCGCCCAATTGCGGGCGACCTGCCCCGGGGCCTGGCGTTCCTGAAGGAGCTGGAACCGTTCATCTGGCGACGCAACCTCGACTTCGCTGCCATCGCCGACATCCACGCCATCAAGCGCCAGATCCACATCTGGAAGGTCGACGACCGGCTGACCGCCAGGGGCGCCGATCTGAAACTGGGACGGGGCGGCATCCGGGAGGTGGAGTTCTATGCTCAGACCCAGCAACTGATCCTTGGCGGGCGCCAGGCCGACCTGCGATCGCCCCGCACCCTGGACGCGCTGGCCGCCCTGGCCGGCGCCGGACAGATCAGCGCGGCGGCAGAGGCGGACATGGCCGGCGCCTATCGCACCCTGCGGCGGCTGGAGCACCGCGCGCAGATGCTGGCCGACGACCAGACCCACAGGCTGCCGGAATCCGACGCCGACCGGAAACGGATCGCCGCGCTGTCGGGGTTCGAACCCCTGCGGAGTTTCGACGCCGCCGTGGGGAAGGTGCTGCGGCGGGTCAACCGGCGCTATGGCGACCTGTTCGCCGGCGAGGAGCCGCTCTCCTCGCGTTTCGGCAGCCTGATCTTCACCGGCGTGGATGACGACGAAGAGACCCTGGCCACCCTCAAGCGTATGGGCTTCACCCACGGCCCGGCGGTGTCGCGGACCATCCGCCATTGGCATCACGGCCACATCGCCGCGACCCGCACCGAACGCGGCCGGGAGGTGTTCACCCGCCTGGCGCCCAGGCTGCTGGAGGCGGCGGCGGCCACTGGCGCGCCGGACACAGCGTTCGTGAGATTCGCCGATTTCTTCGCAGGCCTGAACCTTGGCGTGCAGGTGCAGTCGATGTTCCTGGCCCAGCCGCGGCTGTTGGAGCTGGTGGTGCGGGTGATGGCCTTCGCGCCCCAGTTCGCGCGCACGCTGGCCAAGCGCCCGGCGGCGCTCGACGCCCTGTTGGACCCGACCTTCTTCGGGCCGATCGAGGCGCCGACCGATCTGCCCGTTCGTCTCGCCGCCGCGCGAGGGTTCGAAGCGGCCATGGACGAAGCCCGAAGGCTTCACGCCGAGGCCGCGTTCCGTATCGGCGTACAGGTGCTGGGCGGCGTGGCCACCGCCGAGGACGCCGGCCGGGCGTTCGCCGGCCTGGCGGACGGCCTGATCGGCGGGCTGTCCCGCGCCGCACTGACCGAAGTCGAACGGATCGCCGGCGCCTTCGACGGCGATGTGGCGGTGATCGCGCTGGGCAAATGCGGATCGCGCGAAATGAACGCCAAGTCCGATCTGGACCTGATGACCCTCTACCGGCCGGCCGAACAGCACGGCGAGTCGGCGACCAAGGGCTGGAGCGCCCAGACCTTTTACGCCCGGTTCACCCAACGCCTGGTGGCGGCTCTGTCGGCGCCTACGGCGACGGGCGAGCTCTACAAGGTCGATCTGCAGCTGCGGCCATCCGGCACGGCCGGGCCGGTGGCGGTCAGCGTCGCGGCGTTCGAATCCTATTACGCGGGCGAGGCGGAAACCTGGGAGCGGCTGGCGCTTTGCCGCGCCCGGGTGGTCTGGGCGTCGTCGGCGTCGTTCGGCGGCCAGGCAACCGACACGATCGAGCGCATCCTGCGCCACCCCAACGACCCTTCGATCTGCGCGCGGGACGTGCTCGACATGCGGGCGCTGATGGCCGCCGAGCGGCCGCCGCACGGTTATTGGGACCTGAAGCTGGGCGAAGGCGGCATGGTCGACATGGAGTTCTGCGCTCAGTATCTCCAGCTGATCGGCGGGGCCGGCGGTGGCCCCTTGCGACAGAACACCGATGAGGCCCTGGGCGCGCTGATCGACGCCGAGCCGTCGCTCAAGGCGATGCTGGAAGGCGTTCGCCGCGCCTGGCGGTTGCAGCAGAACCTGTCTCAGCTGCTGAAGATCGCCCTGGACGATCACGCCTCGCCAGATGACGAGCCGGTCGCCTTCAAGGCGCTGCTTGCCAAGGCCGGCGAAACCCGCACCTTCGCGGCCCTGAAGACGCGCCTGGCGGCTTCCAGGCGAACCGCGCACGCGGCGTTCGAGGCGCTGGTCAGGCCTTAGCCGCCGCCTGGCCAGCTATCCCAGCGCCTTGCCCACCAACTCGCCGACGTTCTTCGACAGGTTCGGCGCCGCGGCGATACGTTCAAGTTGGGC
>JANYFU010000140.1 GCA_025359665.1 Caulobacteraceae bacterium | reverse complement strand
GGCCACCTTCGTCTTCAGCGGCGTGATGACGTTCCTGATCCTGGCGGTGCTGAAATACACCATCGGCATCCGCGTCAGCGAAGATGTGGAGGTCGAAGGCCTCGACATCAACCTGCATGGGGAAATCGTGCACGGCTAATCTATCGCCGATCACGCCAGTCTCCAACTCAAGAGAGCGGGGGTCCCAAGCGGATCCCCGCTTTTTTATGCCTGCAGGTCAACCGCCGAATCGGCAGGCCCGGACCCACCATCCAGGTTGGTCGGCCGCCAGCCGGGCCGCGAGGCGTTCCGCGTCTGTCCTATCGGCGCAGAGGGCGAAGCAGGTGGCGCCGGAGCCGGACATTCGTGTGAACAGCGCTTCCGGAGATGGCGCCAAGGCGCTGAGCACTTCGCCGATCAGCGGCTGCAGGGTCACGGCCGGACGTTCCAGGTCGTTCCGGGTTTCTCCCAGAAAATCCACTACTTCGGCCACGGAAGCAAAAGCCGGCGGCAGCGTCCGCTCGTCCGCTCCAAAGCCGGCCGGCAGGACATCGAAGGCGCGATAGACCGCGCCCGTCGACGATGGCGCGCGGGGATTGACCAGCACGGCGTCAAGCGGGGGCATTAACGGCGCGGGCTCGACATCGTCGCCCCGCCCGCGGCCAATCACACTTATCGAGGCGACGCAGGCGGTGACATCCGCGCCAAGGGTTCGCGCAATCAAGGCAAGGTAGTGGGGATCGACGGTGTGTCCCTGTTCGGCCAGGTATTCGCTGATCAGCACCAGGGCCGCGGCGGCGTCGGCGGAACCACCGCCGAGACCCGCCGCGATCGGCAAGCGCTTATCCAGAACCAGTTCGAAGGGAGCCACCGCCCCCGAGGCCACGCCGATCAGCCGGTCGCGCGCGCGGACGACCAGATTGTCGGCGGCCGGACCCAATGTCTCCGCGAACGGGCCAGTCAGCCCGAAGGTCATGGCCGGAGCGGGTCCCAACCGAACGACGTCGCCCACGTCGGCGAACACCATCAGGCTGCACACCGGATGATAGCCGTCAGCCGCCACCGGGCCGACGTGCAGAAACAGGTTCACCTTCGCCGGCGCGAAACGCTCAACCCACACCGGGCGCTCCCGCTATTTGCTGGCGACGACGGGGGCGACAGGCGGGGCGTCGAGACCTGAAGCCAGCTTGGTCTCGGCCTCGGCCCGCAGCTTGGCCGGCGGATCGAGGGTCAGAACCCGGCGCCATTGAAAGGCGGCCTCGATCTTGCGGCCGACGCGCCAGTAAGCGTCGCCCAAATGGTTGTTGACGTCCGGATCGCCCGGCTCGAGCACCACCGCCGACTCCAGGCTGGCTACGGCCGTGGCGTAGGCTCCCATCCGATAATAGCCCCAGCCGAGGGAATCGATCATGGCTCCCGATTGTGGCTCCAACGTCACCGCCTTCTGGACCATAGCCATGGCCTCGGGTAGCCGGACACCTCGGTCGATCCAGGAATAGCCGAGGAAATTCAACAACTCCGGCTCGTCTGGCCGCAGTTTCAGCGCGATCTGCAGATCGCGCTCGGCTTCGGTCCAGCGACCGCTCTCCTCCAGATCGACAGCCCGCATATAGAGCAGTCGCCAGTTGGCGGACTCCGGCTTGGGTCCGATCAACCCGTCGAGGACCTTGGCGGACTCGTCGAAACGCTCATCGGCGCGCAGCAGGTCCGCCAGCGTGACCAGCGCGTCCTGGTCATCGGGCTTCTGGGCCAGGGTTTCCCGCGCCAGGGTCAAGGCGGTGTCCTGGTCCTTGGCGCTCTGGTAGCTCCAGGCCAATTTCGTGCGGGCGCCGATGTATTGGCTAGAGCCCGTCCTGACCTTCAGATAGGCGACGCGGGCGCCAGCCTCGTCGTTGTTGGTCGAAAGAATATCGCCGACCAGCATCCAGGCTTCGTCGCGGGTCGGGTCGAGACGCAGGGCCAACCGCAGATAGGCCAGGGCGATTTCCTGCTGCTTGTCGATCAGCAGGGCGGTGGCCGGAGCGATCAACGCCTCGGCCGCGGCCGTCTTCAAAGGCTGTGCCGGCGGAGCGGAGCCATGCGCCTGGACACGGGCGCGGGCGGCCTGAAGCTCCACATCGCCCTTCTTGGCGGCGATGGCGCTGTTGTAGATCGCGGCCGCGTCAGTGGATCGGCCGCGACGTTCGAGCATTTCGCCCAGGTTCAGGCTGGCGATGCCGCCAGGATCGCCCTTGGCGATCAGGGCCCGGAACGCAGTCTCGGCCTCATCATAGCGGCGGGCGCGTTCGAACAGCTTTCCCTGGTCCAGATTGGCGAAAAACTGGGCGATGGGCTCGGCCTTGATGACCGGTAGCACGATAGACCCTTCCATATCGCCGGCGGCGGCGGCGGCGAACGGCGTCAGCAGGGCGGCGGCCGGCTCATTGGGGGCGCCAGAGTCGGGCCCGGTCAAGACGGTCCTGGCCAGCTTGGGGGCGCCAGACGCCATGGCCTCGACCCCGCGCACCAGGGCGCCCAGATGGCGTATGGATTTGTCGGCGTCCGGTCCATAGGGCGCGTTCGCGGCCGCCTTGGCGATATCGCCGGCCAATAGGGCGGCTGTAAAGGTGCGTGTAGTCAACAGGCCCTGATCGGGTCCCGGGTCGAGACCGGCGGCCTTGCCGAAGTAGAACGCCGCGGAGGCGCTCTCGCCCTGGTTGATCGCCGCCTGGCCGGCCAGGAACTGGCCATATGCGGAGGCGGAGCCAACGGGATCGATCTCCTCGGCAAGCACAAGCCCCGCCTTGGCTCCGCCGGCGCGCGGTATGGCGCAGCCCGCCAACAGAAGGGATCCGACACCGCCCAGCAGGATAAGATATGCACGCATGAGCGCAGTCTTGGCGCGCAAATGGGCCTATCGCAAGGCGCTAGGGTTAGAGGGATCACATGTTGGGATAGTTTGGTCCACCACCGCCCTCGGGTGTTGTCCAGGTGATGTTCTGGGACGGATCCTTGATGTCGCAGGTCTTACAGTGAACGCAGTTCTGGGCGTTGATCTGGAATTTGGGATTGGCTCCGGCCTCGTCGTACAACACCTCGTAGACGCCCGCTGGGCAGTATAGCCGGGCGGGCTCGCCGTATTTGACCAGGTTCACCTGGATCGGGATCGTCGGGTCCCGGAGCTTCAGGTGCGCGGGCTGATCCTCCTCGTGATTGGTCGCGGACAGGAAGACGCTGGAGAGCTTGTCGAAGCTCAGGACACCATCCGGCTTGGGATAGGCGATCGGCTGATAATCCTTGGCGAGACCAGTTGAGGCCGCGTCGGTCTTGCCATGCCCCAACGTGCCCCAGGGCGACCAGCCGCCGGTGATCACATTCAGCCACATGTCCAGGCCGCCCAGGCCAACCCCGATCAGCGTGCCGAAGCGCGACCACAGCGGTTTGACGTTGCGGACCAGTTTGAGCTCCCTGGCGACCCAGGATTGCTTGTAGGCGGCCTCGTATTCAACCAGTTCATCGCCGGTCCGGCCGGCGGTTATGGCGTCGAAAGCCTTTTCCGCGGCGATCATGCCGGTCTTCATGGCGTTGTGACTGCCCTTGATACGGGGGACATTCACGAAGCCCGCCGAACAGCCGATCAGCACGCCGCCAGGAAATGTCAGTTTTGGCACCGACTGGAAGCCGCCCTCGGTAATGGCCCGGGCGCCGTAGGCGACGCGGGTCCCGCCCTCGAGAACACCGCTGATCGAGGGGTGATGTTTGAAGCGCTGAAATTCGTCGAACGGCGAGAGCCATGGGTTCTTGTAATTGAGGTGCAGCACCAGGCCGATCGACACATAGCGGTCGCCGAAGTGGTAAAGGAACGTGCCACCGCCAGTATCGTTGGTCAGCGGCCAGCCGAAGGTGTGCTGCACCACGCCCGCCTCGAAGTTCTCGGCCTTGACCTGCCACAGTTCCTTGACGCCGATCCCATACTTCTGCGGCTGCTTGCCGTCATTCAGGTTGAATTTGGCCTGAAGCTGCTTGGCCAGAGAGCCACGCACGCCCTCTGCGATGAAGGTGTATTTGGCCCGCAATTCGAGGCCAGGCTGATAGTCGCCCTTTTCTTCCCCGTCCTTGGCGACGCCGAACACCCCGGCAACCACGCCGGCCACCGCGCCGTCGTCCGTCCACACCAGTTCCGAGGCGGCCATGCCGGGATAGACCTCGACGCCCAGCGCCTCGGCCTGTGCGGCCAGCCAGCGGCAGACATTGCCCAGCGAGGCGACATAATTGCCGTGATTGTTCATGAATGGCGGCATCAGCGGGGCGAGGAAGCTGAAATCGAACGCGCCCATCGGGCCGAGCCACAGGAACTTGTCTTTGGTCACCGGTGTTTCCAGCGGCGCGCCCTTGGCCTTCCAGTCGGGGATCAGTTCGTTCAGGGCCTTGGGGTCGATGACCGCGCCTGACAGGATGTGCGCGCCCACTTCGGAGCCCTTCTCAAGCACGGCGACGGAAATCTCCGATCCGGCGCCTTCCGCCAGCTGTTTGAGACGAATGGCGGCGGACAGTCCGGCCGGACCGGCCCCCACGATGACCACGTCGTAGTCCATCGCCTCGCGTTCGACGCCTTCGCTCACGGCCAAGATCCCCTGCTCGATTTTCCTTAAAGTGCGCCTTAATCGAAGGCCCTGCACTGACGGTCAAGGATAAACCACCAGCGTGGGGCGCCTCCCGCCGGGCTCGCGGCCGGTATAGGGTTATTCCCATGAGTGTGGACCGGCGCGCCATCGAAAGCCTTCTGTCGTTCTGGGCGCTGTCGGGCGCCGAGACCCTCTATGGTGAAACGCCCGTCGATCGGACCGCGCAGGCCCCCGTGCGCCCGGCCGCGCCACGTCCGGCGGCGACGGCGACGGCGACGGTAGCGCCGGTCAGGCCGATGGCCTTGATGACGCCGGTCATGGCGGCGAGCGTCCCCGCCCAGCCGAATTTCGTCCCGGTGGCGCGCGCCGCGGCGGCGGAGGCGGGCGATCTGGCCGCCCTGAAAGAGGCCATCGCCGCTTTCGAGGGTTGTCCCCTCAAAGCCGGGGCGCGTCAGGCGGTGTTTTCACGCGGGCCGGCGGCCGCTCCGCTGATGATTATTGGCGAAGCCCCTGGCGCCGACGAGGATGCACAGGGCGCGCCTTTCGTGGGCCGTGCGGGACAATTGCTGGACCGGATGCTGGCCGCCGCCGGCCTGAGCGAGCGGGCTTTCATCACCAACACGGTATTCTGGCGACCACCCGGCAACCGCACCCCGACCGCGGCCGAGCAGGCGGTCTGCGCGCCGTTCCTGGAGCGGGCCATCGAACTGGTGAAACCTCGGGCTCTGCTGTTGGTCGGCGGCGCCTCGGCCAAGGCGATGCTGAAGACCACCGAGGGCATATTGGCCCTGCGCGGCCGCTGGGTCGATTGGCGGTCGTCGGATGGCGCGATGACCATCCCCGCCCTGCCGACCCTGCACCCGGCTTTCCTGCTGCGCCAACCGGTCGCCAAGCGCAAAAGCTGGGAGGACATGCTGGTGCTGGCGGAACGGCTGGAACGAGCGGAGTGACGAACTCCATGGACTTCACCGAAATAGTTTGTTCTTGTTTTGTTCTAGATTCCACCCTACCCTTTCGCCATGTCCGTTTCGTCGAAAACCGCGCGTGGCCGAGCGGCCGGGTCGAACGCCTCGGGACGCTTTGAGTCTCGCCAGACCGAGACCTTCGACGACGGCTGGAATGAGGGCGACGAGACGCCGACACCGCTGCGCACCACGGTGACGGTCGAGAAGGCGCGGGTGATGATCACCCGTAACGACAGCCCGGACGTGGGGTTCGATCGGTCGATCAACCCCTATCGAGGCTGCGAGCACGGCTGCATCTATTGCTACGCGCGGCCAGCCCACGCCTATATGGGCCTGTCGCCGGGCCTGGATTTCGAGAGCAAGCTGTTCTTCAAGCCCGAGGGCGCGCGGCTGCTCGAGCGCGAACTGGCCAAGCCGTCCTACAAGCCCGGCGTGATCCATATCGGCGGCAACACCGATCCCTATCAGCCCCAGGAGCGGCTGCTGAGAGTCACCCGCCAGATCCTGGAGGTGATGGAAGAATTCCACCAGCCGTTGTCCATCATCACCAAATCGGCCCTGATCGCGCGCGATATCGACATCCTGGGACCGATGGGCAAGGCAGGCTTGGTCCGCGCCGCCGTGTCGATCACCACCATCGATCGGTCCCTCGCCCGGGCGATGGAGCCCCGCGCGGCGACACCCGAACGGCGGCTGGAGGCGGTGCGGCGGCTGAGCGAGGCAGGCGTGCCAACCATTGTGATGTTCGCGCCGGTGATCCCCGGCCTGAACGACCACGAACTCGAAGCGGTCCTGGAGCGATCGGCGGCGGCTGGGGCCATGAGCGCCGGCTATGTGGCGTTGCGCCTACCCCGCGAGATCAAGGACCTGTTCGCCGAATGGCTGGCGGCCAAGCGACCCGACCGGGCCGAACGGGTGATGAGCCTGGTGCGGCAGATGCGGGGCGGCAAGGACTATGACGCCGAATGGGGCAAGCGGATGAAGGGCGAAGGTCCGATCGCCGAGATCATCGGCCAGCGGTTCAAGTTCGCCCGCCGGCGATACGGCCTGGACCGGGTGCTCCCGCCGCTCGATATCAGCCAGTTCCGCGTGCCGCCGCGAGCCGGTGATCAAATGGAGCTGTTTGGCTAGAGTATGGAGAAAACGTGATGGAAGGAGAGCCGATGACCGCGCCGATCCTCGACGAAGCCGTCAGATCGGCTTTCGACGACCATCCGGAACCCTTGCGGGCGGCCCTGCTGAATTTGCGCCGGATCATCCTGGCGACGGCCGCCGATCACCCCACGATCGGTGTGCTGACCGAAACCCTGAAATGGGGCGAACCCGCCTATCTGCCCAGAGCGCCTCGGATCGGCACAACGGTCAGGCTGGGTAGGGTAAAAACGGCACGCGACGCCTACGGGGCCTTTTTTCATTGCCAGACGACGCTGATCCAATCGTTCCGGATGCTCTATCCCGAGGAGTTTTCATTCGACGGCGCCCGGGCGATAGTGTTTTCAATCGGCGATGAGGTTCCGAAAGAGGCGTTCAGGCACTGCATCGCCCTGGCCCTGACCTATCACCTGCGCGCCCCGCGCGGCGTCTCGTTCGGGTGAGCGGGGAACGACATATACGGAACCCTGGGAATTGGGGACGAGGCTCATGGCAATCGGGTGAATGGGTTGCCCTTCGGACCGCGGGCGTCTCGCCCGCTCTTGTGTTGGAAAACAATCCGGAGGCGCGGTAGCGCGGTAGGAAGCGGGCGGGGACGCCCGCGATCCGGAGGTGAGATGGCGGATTTGGGCGCCACTTGGCCGCCGATGGGGGATGGACTGCTTTCACCCGATCACCGTGGGAAGAGGCGTGATAGGGGTTGATGTGCACATTACCATTTGTATGTGCATATCGCGTTTTCCAACATCGGTGAGCCATGAAAACAGAACGTGTGACCCTGCTGACCTCCCCCGATTTCAAGGCCTTTCTCGGAGCCGAGGCGCGGCGCGAAGGCGTCAGCGTGGCGGAGTTGATCCGCCGACGTTGCGAGTCCAGATTGACCGAGGAAGAGGCTCTTCTGGCGGGTTTGACCCGCGAGCTGAACCGGGCGGTCGGTGAAGCGAAAGCAGCATTGAAAGACGGTCTGGATGAGGCTCGGGCCGTGCTTTCGGATTTGCGGGCGGCGCGCGCCGACGCCAGCATATGAGCGTCTTGAGCGAGGCGATCGAAGCCGTAAGGCAAGCCATCACCCTCGCCGACGACGTCAAGCGACTTGGCGAGACCCTCAAGGACGCCGCGCATGAACTGCGTGGCCATGATCGCCGCATCACCCGACTCGAGGCGAAGTGGGAAGCAGTGGTGGAACTCTCGGCTGGGAGAGGCCGTTCACCTCGCCGGATCCAAGACGTCTAGGGAGCCTTCTCGTACAGCACCGCCGTAGTGAGGAAGGCGCGGTCGCGGGCGGTTTCGGTCAGACCAGCGCTGCCGAACAGAGCCGCCAGATCGGTGTCGCAATAACTGCCGTAGTACGGCTCGTGGAAATAGGCCGGGAAGGCCTCGAGCAGGCGGCCTAGGCGCGGCTCGTCGGCGGGCTGGACCGAGTCGGCGAAGGCCAAGAGACCGCCGGGCTTGAGGACGCGGGCGATTTCGGCGGCCACGACCGGGCGGATGCGTGGCGGCAGTTCGTGGAACAGATAGACGCAGGTGACGGCATCCAGGCTGGCGGCGGCGAACGGCAGGCGTTCGGCGTTGGCCTGGATCAGGGCCTGGGCGCCAGAACGGCGGCGCGCCTCTTCCAGATACGGCAGAGACAGATCGACGCCCACCGGACGGGCGCGGGGGAAGGCGCGGTTCAGGTCCCGCAAAAAAGCGCCGGCCCCGCAGGCCAGATCGACCAAGGCCAGACCGCGCTGGTCACGATCCCGCCAGGCGTCGGCCAGCAGCGAGAGGGCGCGGCGGCGCATGGCCCCGGCGGTTCCCGCGAACAGGGCCTCGACCTGGGTTTCGTAGCGCCGGGCGCTCTCGGCGGTGAACCAGCCTCCGGACTGATAATGGAAGTTCTGGCGATAATAGACCGGATAGGCGTCGCCATCCGGCGCCTCGGCCCGCGCCTCGACGCCGCCGCCGCGACGGCGACGCGCCTCGACCTGCCGGGCGTCGGCCAGAAAATCAGCCACATCGCGCCAGGCGGTGATCGGCCCCCCGGGGGCGTCATCCATCGCGGGATAGAGTCCCCGGGCCACGTCGGCGGCGTCCTTCTCGAAGGCTTCGGCCCAGGCGCGGCGGAGGAAACCCTCGGGGGCCGGCGCGGATGAAGGTTCGAAGGTTTCGGGTGTGGCGCGGCTGGGCTGGGTCAAGGCGCGGGCCGCGGCGGCGGTCGCGCCCCACCACAGCGCCTTGACCGCGTTACTCGCGCGAGCGGCGGATCGATCGGCGGCGAAGGCGCCGCGCCCTGTCCGGTGTTCAGTCAACGACTTCCTCGGGAAAACACGCCCACCAGTTCGATATGGGGTGACCAGAGGAACTGGTCCACCGGCAACACGCGATCCAGGGTGAATCCCGCTTCGACGAGCATCGCGGCGTCACGGGCGAAGGTGGCCGGGTTGCAGGAGACGCCGATCACCCGGGCGGCCTTCGACCGACCGATCTCGCCGCACTGGACCGTCGCGCCGGCCCGGGGCGGGTCGAACAGCACGACGTCGATGCTCTTCAGATCCTGCGCCAGGAGAGGTCGGCGATCGAGGTCGCGGACCTGGACAGAGATCGTCTTCAGGCCAGGCGCGCTGGCCGTCGCCGAAGCCAGCGCGGCGACCGCGCCGGCCGCGGCGTCGGCGGCCAGCACCGGCGCGACGCCGGCCAGGGGAAAAGTGAAGGCGCCGGCGCCGCAGTAGAGGTCGGCGATGCGTTTGGCGCCGGCCGCCGCTTCGACGGCGAAGGCGGTCATGGCCGCCTCGGCCTGGGGGACGGCCTGCAGGAAAGCGCCAGGCGGCAGGTCGACGGTCGCCTCGCCGAAGCGGACCCGGGCGGGACGCGACTCGTAGATCACCTCGGAAGCCATGGTGACGCGGGCCACGTCCGTCTCGGCGGCGGCCCGGGCGGCGCGCATCCGGGCGTCGGCCGACAGCCCTCCGCTACGCCGCTCGACTCCGGTGACATCGATATCAAGGCCGGTGAGCGTGATCGTGACATGCAGAGTGGGCGCCGACTTGGGGTGTTCGAGGAACGGCGCGGCGATGGTTTTCAACGCCGGCAAAGCCGCGATCAGGCGCGGATCGGCGATCGTGCAACTGTCGATGGCCGCCAGGCGCCAGGATCGCCGAGCCTTGAAACCCAGCACCACCACCCTGCCCTCTCGCCGGGCATGGAGCGCGAGGCGTCGGCGCGACCCGGGCGGGGCGGCGAAAGGCGCGAGGATCTCGGTCTCGATCCGCACCCTGCCAAGCGCGAGCCGGATCTGCTCGACCTTCCAGGCGAGATAAGGCTCGGGCGCCCAATGCTGAAGCGCGCAGCCCCCGCAATCGCCGAAATGCGGGCATGGGGGCGTGACCCGATCGGGGCTGGGCCTGATGATCTCCAGGACCTCGGCGCGTTCATCTCCGACGCGCGCCAACACCCGTTCGCCCGGCAAGGTGAGCGGCGCGAAATAGCGGCCGGAAATCCCGTCGCCCTGAGCGCCGATGGTTTCGATGACCAGTTCGACGGGATCGACTTCAGCCACCTCGGGCCGCGCGAGCGGCGGCTTCACTTCGTGGACTCGACATCGCCCTTGGGGGTTTTCGAACGACCGAGTCCCAGGACTGGCAGGAGCTGGAGTTTGAGCAGGAAAATCGCCGCCGACACCGTGACGGCGATACCGATCTGCGTGGCCAATATCGCCAGATTTTCGCCCGATAGCCAAACCGCCAGGTCGTAGTTGTTGTGCAGTTCGACGCCGAAGGTGCCGAGCGCCACCAGCAAGCAGGCCAGCAGCGCCCAGAGATATTTCCTCAGCAGCAGTGGCGCGACGACGACCGCCTCCAGCAGCGGCTCATTGTGCAACATCATGCCCATGACCACGGACAGGAATTTCAAAAACGCGTCCATGGCGTGCGCACTCTCCCCAACACCCACGCCGGATCAAGGCTCACGCCCCCCGCGCTGTCAACTTGGTTAGACAGGCGGGGAGATCTGGAGCGGTTTGACGGCTACTGGGGGCCGCCCTCGCCGCCCTTCTTGTCGCGTTTGTCGGGCTGGGCTTGATCACCGCCCTGTTTCGGGCTTTCACCCCTCGGGCCTTCACCTCTGCGGCCTTCACCGCCACCAGGGCGTCTCGCTTCCGGCGGACCCGCGTCCGGGCCTCGGCCACCAGGACGCTGCTCGGCCCCGGGACGACCGCCGCCAGCCGCGGGACCTTGACCTGGGCCTGGACGATCCGGACGCATGGCTTCTCCACGCATGGCGTCCCCGCCACGGGGCGGCGCCTGTTGCATATCGGGCCGTCGATCGGGCGCGGCTCGGGGAACCTCACGCATCGGCGCGCGAGCCGGCTCGGCGCCCTGGCGACGTTCGGGCGCCTGTTGGCGCATGGGCTTGTCGGCCGCCGGGCCCTGGGGCCGGGCGGGGCCGCCGTTGGTGATCACGCCGGCTCCATGCACCACCCCGGGTCGGGGGCTGGCGAGTATGGTCGGCGCGCCATGATTCACCTTGGCCCGAAGACCGGGCTCGGCGCGCGCGGCCTGGACATGACGCTGCTGATCGGCGGTATAGGCGACGTGGCTGTCGCGGGCCACGGCGAGCTGGGCCGCGTTCGGGCGGACCTGCACGCCACCATTGCCGCCGTTGAAGCTTACGCGACCCGGCCCGGCGCGGCCGATCGGGCGGTTGTAGACATTGGTGATGTGGATATTGGTGATGTTGTTGACCGAGCGATTGTAGAACAGCCGCCCGCCCCGCCATTGGCCGCCTTCATAGCCATTGCCGCCATAGCCATAGCCATAGTCGATGCCGCCGTAGAAGCCGACGCGGGTGTCCCAATAGCCGTCATTGAACAGATACTGGCCGTTGTTCCAACCCCAATAGCCAGGCGTCCACAGCAGGCCGATCCGCGGCGGCCGCACCCAGACGCCGGGAATCCAGTAGTAGTCCTGAATCTCACCGTCCCAGGCCCAATAACCCGGTGTCCAGATGTAGCCATAGGCGGGAATTCGCGGCTGGTAATAGAACGGAAGAGCCGGCGGCGCGAAGCCGACGCTGATGCCGATACTGATCTGCGCCTGGCTGATCGTCGGCGCGCCGAGGGCTATGCCGCCGAGCCCCAGGATCAGGGCCAGGGCGGTGGAGGTGGGTAGTCGCATGGTCGTTTCCGTTCAGGAGATCGTTGCGGATGGCGGAGATCGCTGTCCGAGGCAATCTCGTCAAACGTCGTAAAGACGCGAAGGTTCCCTCGCTGATCCAGGCCGTTGGCCGTCAGGCGGAAGGCGGGTCATTGAACAGCGCCCGCAACTCGCTCTTGATGATCTTGCCGTTGGCGTTGCGGGGTAGGGTTTCCGGCCAGAAGATCACCCGGATCGGCACCTTGAAGGCGGCGAGGCGCTCGGCGACGAAGGCGCGCAATTCGTCCTGATCGGCATTGGCGCCCGGCTTGAGCGTGACCACGGCGCCAGGCTCCTCGCCCAGGGTCTTGTGCGGAATGCCCACCAGGGCCGCGTCCATCACGGCGGGATGGTCATAGAGGATGTTTTCCACCTCGATGCAGTAGATGTTCTCGCCGCCGCGGATCAGCATGTCCTTGGCCCTGTCGATGATGAAACAGAACCCCTCCTGGTCCAGGCGCGCCAGATCACCGGTCTTCACCCAGCCGTCCTCGAAGGTCTGGGCCGTGGCCTCCGGCTTGTTCCAATAACCCTTCACGACCTGGGGACCCCGGCACCACAGTTCACCCACCGTGCCGATGGGAAGCTCGCGGTCGCCCTCGACGGTCATGATCTTGAGGTCGGTCACCGGCACGGCCGGACCGCAGGAATCGGGGCGATGGGTATAGTCCTCGGCGCCGGGGTTGGTGGCGGTGGCGGAGGTTTCGGTCATGCCCCAGCCATTGCCAGGCTGGCCTTTGGGAAAGGTCTCGCGGATCTTGCGCACCAGTTCCGGGGCCGAAGGCGCGCCGCCATAGGCGACGCTTTCGAGTGACGAGAGGTCGTAATTGGCCCGCAGCGGGTGCTCGATCAGCTGCCAGGCGATGGTCGGGACGCCGCCGGCCGACGATATCTTCTCGCGTTCGATCATCTCGAAGGCGCGCACCGGATCCCAGCGCCGCATCATCGCCAGCTTGGCGCCGGCCAATAGGCTGGGGTTGAGAATCGCGAAACAGCCGGTGGCGTGAAAGAACGGCACCGACAACAGCGTCGCCCTTTGCGGGGCCTCGGGATCGGGCGCGGGCGGTGTCTCGCCACGACGCAGGAAAGAGCGCGCGGCCGAGCAGCCAGAGGCCATGATATTGGAATTGATGTTGCGCTGAGTGGCCAGGGCGCCCTTGGGCTTTCCCGTGGTTCCCGAGGTGTAGAAGATGGTGGCGTCATCATCCTCGGCGATCTCGACCGCCGGCAAGGACATATCCGAAAGCGCGGCCCAGCTGTCCGGTTCGCCGATCACGCTTTCGAGTTTCACCACGTGGGGATTGGCGCTCTCTTCCAGCAGGCGCGCCACGAAGACCCGCTTCAGGTTCGGGCAGTTATGCAGATGCTCGGCCAGGCGTTCGAGGCGCTCGGCATCGACGATCAGGATTTTGGCGCCCGAGTCGGTCAGGCCATATTCGAGTTCCGAACCGGTCCACCAGGCGTTCAGCGGCGTGACGATCGCGCCCAGGCAAGCGGCCGCATAAAACGCCACCGGCCATTCGGGCAGATTGCGCATCACGATGGCGACCCGGTCACCTTTCTCCACGCCCTGGCGGCGCAGTTCGTGGGCGAAGGCGGCCACGGCGCGGAAGAAGGCCTCGAAACTGACCCGCTCGTCCTCGTGCACCAGGAATATCCGTTCGCCGTGCGCTCGGCCCGCTTCCACCACCGCGCGCAAGGTCGGCGGAGCATTTTTCCAGACCCGGGTGGGGATGTCGCGGATGACGACTGTTTCCATCTCGAACGGTGCGCCCGGCGCTGTCAGCAGGGTGTGGGCCGCGGCGATGGACATGGCGGGCCAGGAGGCGGGGGGAGCCGCGTTGGCATCGGTCATGCTGGGGGTTTCCTGTACACTTGGATCGGTCGGCGGCGGTGCGCGCCCAACAAGCATAGGCCCCCCGCGTCTGTAAACCGCTCAAACCGGCCGGATGGGAGGGTCGGTCCCGAGGCTCCGCGCCGCGGTGAGGGCTAGGCGGGCCAGGGCCGGTAAGCGCCGGCCGCGCCGTCGTCGCGGAACGCCCGGCGAGCAGATCGACCATCAGGCTATGGTAGTTGGGATCCAGGTGCGGAACGACGATGAAGGCCATATCCGTTTTCGTGGACAGGGCGCCGATGGCGACGATCGGAAAGACCGCGGGCGTCGCCGAGATCGAGTCGTCCAGCCGTCCCGCGCCCGGCAAGGCTCGGGCGGACGAGGACGGCTTGGGACGGCCTGGGACGGCGTGCCGTCATCTCGGGGGCTTCCGGATCAACGGACCCTTGGCGGAGCCGCCGCGACCCTTTAGCACAGGCCACGCGGCATGTTCGGTTTTTCGTCTTCCTCTGTAAAGAAGGTTTGCGTTCAGGTCAGACGCCGAGGCTGGTCATCAGGGCGGCAATACTGATCGTGGAGAATGTGGAGAAGGTGTCCGACACCGCGTAGGGCAGGATGATCCTGTCGCCATGCCTCATCGCGCCACAGGTATAGACCACATTGGGCACATAGCCCTCACGTTCCAGAGGATCGGGGCGGATGATCGGTTCGACGGATCGGGCCAGGACCTTCGTCGGGTCAGTCTTATCCAGCAGAGCTACGCCGATACAGTATTTCCGCAGGGCTCCGACGCCGTGGGTCAGCAGAAGCCAACCCTCGTCGAGCTCGATAGGCGGCCCGCAATTGCCCATCTGTACGAATTCCCACGGAAATTCCGGTTTCAGAATCGCCACTCCCTCTTCCCAGACATGCAGGTCGTCGGAGGTGAGAAAATAGAGACACTCATTGTCCTGCCGTCCGATCACGGCGAACTTGCCGTCGATCCGGCGGGGGAACAGGGCCATGCCCTTGTTGCGCGCCGCCCTCCCGGTCAACGGAGTCATCCGGAACGAGACGAAGTCGCGGGTCTCCAGCAACTCCGATCGGATCGCGAAGCCGCTATAGGCGGTATAGGTGGCGTAATAGGTCGTTACGCCCTCGTCCTCGAAGGCCACGAACCGGGCGTCTTCGATGCCGTTCGACTGGGCCTCGGTCACCGGGAAAATCACCCGTTCACTGATATCCTCGTCGGGGTTGAAGCTTATATCCAGGCGGTCGCGATCGGGTCCGCAGCCCCGGGCGCTGGCGATCGGCAGGCCCGCCAGTTTCGAGGCTGGATCGAGGCTGACGGTTCCGTGGGCCGTGATGGTCCCGGTTCGAAAGGTCAGGGATGAGACATGGCCTTCTCCCACGGCCCTCAGGCTCAGGATGAACCGCAGCCCGCCGGCCGGCGCCCCTGACTGGTCCGGGTGCGGGACGATGCTGGGATTGAACAGGGCGGAGGCTTCATAGGAGTATTCCTGAAGGAAATAGGCCCCCACCAACCGGCGTTGAATCTTGGTGAAGGCAGTGTGTTCATCGAACACCAGTTCCATATCGCCGGCCCGCTCTTCGCATTTTTCCGGCAGGTCGCGATGACGGTCCTGGAAGTTCTCGAGCACCTCCGCGAGCTGGCGGGCCGACGATTCGGGGTCGAGCGCCATGACCCGGTCCACAATGTGGTTGGCGCGGGTCTTGTCTGTCGGATTGTGGTCCCGCGGCTCGGTCGCGGGCTTGAATTGGCGGATGATTACCCGGGCCGCGTTGGGGCGGAGATACACCGCCTGACGCTCCACCAGCGGAGGCAGGCTTTCGATTTCCGTCAAAATACTCTCAATCCAGAAATGTCCGCCCGAATCGGAGTCAGGCGCTGAGGGCCAGGGGCGGCAAGGATTGGCCTGCTCCAAGCCCCATACGCTCCAGCTGGCGGATATCCGCAAGACCCAGGAGGTAGGACAAAATAGACTCGGCCCCCTGGTTTTCGTTAACGCGATCCGGGTGCAGTCCATCACGACACCCTCCCGTCTCGACCTCGGCCAGCGCAATTGCCAGGTCGTTGGCGCCCAGAAACCAGTCGAACGCCTTTCGGGCTTCCTGACCCCAGGCTTGGCCGCCTTCGGCACGGGCGGCGGCCAAGTAGGCGGAGATCGACGCGGCGGCTTCGACCGGCTGCTGATCGAAGGCTTCCGGCGCGCATCGTTGATCGCCGAAGCCTTCAGTGCCGACCGGCCGAAACAGGCCGGCGGGCGAGGTCTGGACCCGCGCCAGCCAACGCAAGGAACGCAAGCCCGCCTGAAGATAGGCCGGCGACCCGACCGCCGCTCCGGTCAGGATCAGAGCCTCCGGTAGCCGTGCGTTTTCGTAGGTCAGCCCGCCCTCGAACCATACCCATTCCGGTGTTTCGCCGCGGCTGAGCAGGGTAAGCAGCCAATCGGCGAGAACTCCTCTCATCCGCTCGGCGCGCCAGTCGGTCGGCGCGTTAGTCAGATAGGCGTCGAGTCCCAACAGGGTGAAGGCCCAGGACCGCGGGGATCCGAAACTCTCAACGGTAGGGAGAGCGTCACGGAACAGTCCCGCCGCCCAGCGCCGCAGATGCGGACTCGGGCCGGACCGGGCGCACTCACCCAAGGCCCAGAGGGTCCGCCCGTGGCTGTCCTGAGATCCGCGATCCTCGAGCCAGCGCCGATCGAAACTCATGAAATTGCGAAAGTGGCGGGTGTCGCGGTTCCAGGCATGCTGTACGAAACTGGCGAAACGCGCGACCAGGGCCTCTGGCAACCGCCGCTCGCCAGGCCGACCGAGGTAACAAGCCAGCAGCAGCGCGCGGGCGTTGTCATCGACGCAATAACCGTGGTTGCGATCGGGCACGCTATGGACGGCGTGCTGGTAGATGCCAGTATCGTCGCACATCGCCATCAGGCTGCCCGTTCTGGGCTCGGGGGTCGGCGCGCCCCGCCAGGTCCGGCTGGCCTCGCGGGGCGGCTTGGCAACCGGGATCGAGCCGTGCGCGCCACGCTCGCCCACCGCCGCTTCGATCACGTCAAGATAGCGCGCGGCGGTGCGTTCCCAGGTCATCGGACGACTGTTGGCGTAGGCGCGGCGGCGCATCGCCTGGCGACGTGGCTCGTCCATCAGCAAGGCGCTGACCTCGCGGCCGAAGGCCGCCGAATCATTGAACGGAACCAGCACGCCCTGGCCGTCGGCAAGCAGTTCGGCCGCGTGCCAATAAGGCGTGGACACGATCGGTTTGCCAAGGCCGAAGCTATAGGCGAGGGTCCCCGAGGTCAGCTGCGCCTCGCCCCGGTAGGGCGTCACATAGACATCGCACAGGCAGATGAAGTCCAGCAGCGTGGCCTGATCGACGAACTGGTCGAGGAACGCGACATGATCTTCCAGGCCGAGCGCCTTGACCCGGGCGATCAGGCTGTTCCTGTAGGTCTCACTCTGGCGACGGACCAGGTGGGGATGGGTGGCGCCCAGCACGACATAGACCGCGTTGGGGCGGTGTTTCAAAATCTCCGGCATCGCCTCGATCATCACATCCACGCCCTTGTTCGGCGCCAGCAGACCGAAGGTCAGGATGACGGTCTTACCCTCGAAACCATGACGGGCCTTGGCCTCGTCGGGTTCGCAAAACACCGATTCAGGTATTCCATGCGGGATCACTTCGATCTTGTTCGCTGGGGTTCGGTAGACGGTCTGGAGCAATTCGCGCCCCTTCTCGGCCATCACGATGACCTTGGCCGAGCGCTCGATGATCTGGCACATGACGTCATGCTGCGCCGTGGTGGGTTCGGCCAGAACGGTGTGCAGGGTGGTGACAATCGGCATCGACAGGGGAGACAGCAACGCCATGACATCGGCGCCGGCCTCCCCGCCAAAAATGCCGAATTCGTGCTGCAGACAGACCGCGTCATAGCCCCTGGCGTTGAGCACCGCCCCCGCTCGGCGATAGTCCTGAATCCGATCCTCGCGCACCGATAGGCAGACGGAACGGGGAAAGACGTAATCCTGGCCGGGATCGACCATCGCCACGATGCTGGTGTGGATATCCGGCCGAGCGGCCCCGACACTGCCGTGCAGGTCATTGGTGAAGGTCGCTATGCCGCATAGGCGCGGCAGGGAATTGCCGATGAACGCTAGACGCCGGACCCGCGCCACGGATTCTCCGACGGCACACCTTGCACCCACCTTGAGCGCCTGTGAAGTGGCTAGAGGGGTTTTCTCGATCAAGGTGGCGGTCGACATGATTGAGCCCGGTTCCTTGGCTGGTCCCATGGCCCGGCTGGGCCTCGCCCTGAACCGTACCGGTCCGTGGCTGGGAGTCTGTTGGGTGTAGGCGCTTCGGCTTAGGCCGCGCAGTATCGGAAACTACTCAGTGACCCGAGAGTTCCCCCCGACAGGTGTTTTCAGCGTTCGATCACAGACGCGCCAGGATCGCCATCAGCCGCGCCTTGTTGCGTTCCGCGGTGGCCAGACGTTCACGGTTCTCAGCGACCACCTCCGGCGGAGCACGGCCGATGAAATCGACGTTGGCGAGCTTCTTCGCCGTGCGATCGATGTCGAGAGCCTGGGTGGCGATATCCTTGGCCAGACGCGCGCGCTCGGCGGGCAGGTCAACGAGGTTTTTCACATCTAGAGCCATGGCGGCGCCGGCGGCGACATAGGCGACCGCGCCATTGGGCGGCGTCTGCTCGAACCTTAGGGTCCCTATGCGAAGCGTGTGGCCGATGACCGCGGCGTTGGCGCGCAGGGCCCGTTCCTGGGCCTCGGTGGCCTCGGTGACGATCAGGTCGGGACGGGCGCCTGGCGGCACGTTGAGTTCGGATCGCACGGACCTGCCTTCCGTGACCGCGGCGATGACCAGTTCGATCTCCGCCTCGGCCAAAGGGTCGGCATAGGCGTCAGGCAATTCAGGCCACGGCGCGGTGATCAGCAGGCCCGGGCAGGGCCGCCCCTCGGGCGCGGTCTGAGCCCACAATTCCTCGGTGATGAACGGCGCCACCGGATGCAGCAGCTTAAGGATTGTCTCCAGCACCCAGGCCGCCGTCGCGCGGGTTTCAGCCTTGGCGGCCTCGTCCTCGCCGCCCAGGATCGGTTTGGCGAATTCCACGAACCAGTCGCAGAACAGGTTCCAGATGAAGCGATAAAGCGTGGTCGTCGCGGCGTCGAAGGCGCAGGCCTCGAGGGCGGCGGTGACTTCCCGCGCGGCCTTCAAGGTCTCGCCGCGCACCCAGCGGTTGACGGTGTGGGTGACGCTGGCCGGGTCGAAACCTTCGACCGCGACACAGCCGTTCATCTGGCAGAACCGGGCGGCATTCCACAGCTTGGTGCCGAAGTTGCGATAGCCTTCGATGCGCGGCTTCGAGAGGCGGATATCCCGCGCCTGGCCGGACATTGCCGTAAGGGTAAAGCGCAGGGCGTCTGCGCCGTATTCGTCGACCAGCTCCAGCGGGTCCATCACATTGCCCTTGGACTTTGACATCTTGGCCCCCTCCGCGTCGCGGATCAGGGCGTTGATGAACACCCTTTGGAAGGGGGCCTGGCCGGTGAAGTGGATGCCCATCATCATCATCCGGGCGACCCAGAAGAAAATGATATCGAAGCCGGTGACCAGGGTGTGGGTCGGATAGAACCGCGCCAGATCCTCGGTCCTGGCAGGCCAGCCGAGGGTGGAAAACGGCCACAGCGCCGATGAGAACCAGGTGTCGAGCACATCCTCGTCCTGGCGCAGATCCTCGTCGTGGCCATAGTATTCATAAGCGGCGGCGTGGGCCTCCTCGGCGGTCTCGGCGACAAAGATATGGCCGTCGGGTCCATACCAGGCGGGAATGCGGTGGCCCCACCACAGCTGGCGCGAGACACACCAGGGCTCGATGTTGCGCATCCACTCGAAGTAGGTCTTTTCCCAATGATGAGGCTCGAAGACGGTCTCGCCGCTCTCGACGGCCGCGATGGCCGGGGCGGCCAAGGTCTTGGCGTCGACGTACCACTGGTCGGTGAGCCACGGCTCGACGACCGCGCCCGAGCGGTCGCCGTGGGGCACGGCGTGGCGCGTCGTCTCGATACCGCGCAACAGGCCCAGGGCCTCGAATTCGGCCACCACCCGCTTGCGGGCCTCGAAGCGGTCCAACCCGCGATAGGCGACCGGGGCGTTGTCATTGATCCGGGCGGCGGCGTCGAGGATGTTGATCATCGGCAAGCGGTGACGCTGACCGACCTTGAAGTCGTTGAAGTCATGGGCCGGGGTGATCTTCACCGCCCCCGAGCCCTTCTCGGGATCGGCGTAGTCGTCGGCGATGATCGGGATCGGCCGGCCGACGATTGGCAGGCGAACGCACTTGCCGATCAGGGTTTTGTAACGCTCGTCGGAGGGATGCACGGCCACGGCGGTGTCGCCGAGCATGGTTTCCGGCCGGGTGGTGGCGACGATGATCTCGCCCGAACCGTCCTCCAGCGGATAGGCCAGATGCCAGTAGTGGCCTTCGACCTCGCGCTGTTCGACCTCAAGGTCGGAGATGGCGGTCTGGAAGTGGGGGTCCCAGTTCACC
>JANYFU010000089.1 GCA_025359665.1 Caulobacteraceae bacterium | reverse complement strand
ACGCTCGGCATTTATCTACAGAGTTATTTCTGGGGCCTGACGCCGGAACAGCTCAAATGGTTCGGCTTCGCCGTATTGGGCGCCGTCCTTGCCTTCTTCCTCGTCGGTCCTATCGAACGCACCCTCGACAAAAAGCGTGTCCTTCTGGCCTGCTTTGCCGTCGTGCTGATCGACGGATTCGTCATGATTGGGCTGAGACTGGTGAATATTCTTCCCCCCAATGGCGACCCGCGACTGATCGGGCTTCTGGTTTTCAACGAGATCGGCCGAACCTTTCTTAGCACGGTCGTAAGCATCATGTTTATTTCCATGCTCGCCGACACGCTCGATCTGCAGGAGCTTCGGACCGGTCGTCGGCAAGAAGGGGTTTTTGCCGCCGCTCTGACATTTTCGGGCAAGGCGACCGCGGGGATCGGCGCCGCCGCCGCCGGATTCCTGCTGGAGTGGGTGATCCGCTGGCCAGCGAAAGCCGGCGGCGGCGTCGATCCAGTTCTGGTTCTCAAACTTGGGATCGTGACGGGCGTAGCAGTGCCGTTATTGCTCCTGGCGCCGCTTCTGCTGGTCCGGCGCTACAGCATTACGCGTGAAGGCCATGAGGCCACTCGGCGCGCCCTGGCCCTGAAACGCGCCGCGGCGGCGCATGCGGTCGGGTCGCCCTAGCCAAGGGCGCTGTCATCCTGTGTTTGGAACTGGAGTCCGATCATGGCCATGATTTTGACATTGCGCCCGAGGTGAAGGCTGTCCGCGAACGCGTGCGCGCTCGGGTGCAAGATGAAGGCATACCCGTCGAGAAGCTGGATTCTCGACCCCGACGGGACCAGGATCGAATTCTGGCAGCCGAAGTAGGCGGGTCTAACGGTCGAACTTCCAACACTTCCCGCGATACAACCGCTGGCGAAGATGATGTCTTCAACCTGACAGACTTCGCAGCCCCAACCCGGGAGTGTTCCGAACCGCCGCCTTTCAGAAAATCAGCTGGTACCGCGTCGCCGGGCCGGCGCCGAGGCGTTGGAGCAGGCCGGCGCGGGTAAGGCTGACCAGGGCGTTCTGCGCCGTCCTGCGCGCCAGACCGGTCTGGGCGATCAGGTCGGCGAGTTGGAGGCGCTGTTCCGGCGTCGATCTGAAACAGGCCAGCACCTTCACGGCGCTGTCCGAAAGGCGCTGCAGTGTTGCATAGCGGAGGCGCGGGATCGCGCACGCGGACGCGCGGACGTGAAGGGGGCGGAACAGGCCGGCCGAGAACAGATTGGAGATCGCTGGGGGACGCTACGCCCTGGGTGAGTGGCTTTTCACATGCTCGCGCAGGGCGGCGTTGATGCGGGTCTGGTAGCCCTCGCCAGCTGATTTGAACCAGGCGACCACATCGGAGTCCAGGCGAACCGATAGGAGCTGCTTTATGGGCCGGTAGAACCGCCCGCGCACCGCCCCCGACCAGTCGGCCGCTTCAGGCATGTCGCCGGTGTCGATGTCGGTGTCCACCATAGCCTCCAGAGCGGCAAGCTCGTCCCGAAGATGCTGAGACGACGGCTTAGAATGTTCCTTCTTCATAGGCTCTCCTTTCATGAGAGGTGGCTTTGCGGGCGCTGATGATCCGCCCACTGCGACCTTGCTCGTCCATATCCGTAGCACCACCAGAAGGACGCCCGGACTGAATAGGCGCCCGAGAGGGCTTGACGCCGACGGAGAAAAGTTGCATATTGCGTGTGTTGATCGGTCTTTCCCATTGTGAACCGGGCATCGTCCCGAGTGGCGTCCCACCCCCTGAACACCTCCCGCGTGGCTTTCGATCGTGAGGCGGCGATGTAACTCGTCGTTGCGTCCGGTGTGGCGATGACCGTGGTAAAATCCTATGTGATCAAATAGTTATTTGCAGATAGCAACGGGTTGCTTCCTCGTGCGATCGACCCGAGAGCGCCCCTGACCTCCCCGTCGCCTCCCAATCGACTCCCACAAAGCGCCCCTGAATCGCCCAACGAGCGCCCCTGGAACGCCCAGGCGCCTCCACGGGTCCTCCCCTGGGCCTCCCCAAGGTCGCCCACCAGCCTCCCGGCAATGCGCGAGTGTTCACCCTCCGCGGACCGTATTTTACGGTTGACCAACGGTGATCGGCGGCTCGGAAGGCGGATCAGGATTGAGGAACCAGGGCCAGCCGTTCCAGCTCTCCGCGGGCCAGTTCCGCGAGGTCGCCCAGCCGGGCCAGCTCCTGGGCGTTCAGATCGCGGGGCCGGGTGTCGAGAATACAAAGCGTGCCGATGCAATGGCCGTCCGCCACGAACAGCGGATATCCCGCGTAGAACCGCACCCGCGGCATGCCGGTC
>JANYFU010000071.1 GCA_025359665.1 Caulobacteraceae bacterium | reverse complement strand
GGTCTGGGACGGCAAGGTCTATGTCGGCGCGCTGGACGGACGGTTGATCGCGCTCGATCAGAAGACCGGCAAGGTGGTCTGGAGCACGGTCACCGTCGATCAATCCAAGCCCTACACCATCACCGGCGCGCCCAGATTGATCAAGGGCCGGGTGCTGATCGGCAATGGCGGCGCGGAATATGGCGTGCGCGGCTATCTATCGGCTTATGACGCCCAGACCGGCAAACTGGCGTGGCGGTTCTACACCACGCCCAATCCGGCCGGAAAGGCCGATGGCGCGGTCTCCGACCCGGTGCTGGCGCAAAAGGCGCGGGCGACCTGGGGCGGGGGAATTCCGGCGTCGGGTGGCGGCGGCACCGTGTGGGACACCGTCACCTATGATCCGGGCAGCAATCTGATCTATTTCGGCGCCGGCAATGGCTCGCCCTGGTCGGCGGTCAACCGCTCCGACGGCAAGTCGGACAATCTGTTTCTGTCGTCGATCATCGCGGTCAACGCCGACACCGGCAAATATGTCTGGCACTATCAGCCGACCCCCGACGACAACTGGGACTATGACGCCGACCAGCATCTGATGCTAGCCGACCTGACCATCGCCGGTCGCCCGCGCAAGGTGGTTATGCAGGCGTCGAAGAACGGCTTTTTCTACGTGCTCGACCGGGTGACCGGAGAGCTGATCAGCGCCAAGAACTATGTAACCACTACCTGGGCCACCGGCGTGGATCTGAAGACTGGCCGGCCGATCGAGAATGCCGAGGCGCGATTCCGCGAAAAGCCGGCCCTGGTCTCGCCCGCGCCTTATGGCGGGCACAACTGGCAGCCCATGGCCTTTGACCCGTCCCAAGGTCTCGTGTTCATTCCGGCGATGGAGGCGATCTTCGCCTATGGCAACGACCCTAAATATGCTCACCGGGAAGGCGGCTGGAATCTAGGCCTGGACATGGCGCTGTGGGCTCTGCCCGACGACAAGGCCCAACAGAACGCGATGAAGTCGCTGCTGCGCGGCGAACTGATCGCGTGGGACCCGGTCAAACAGGAGGCCCGCTGGACCATCCAGCATCCACACTTCTGGAATGCCGGCGTCCTGGCCACGGCCGGAGGCCTGGTGTTCCAGGGTGACGCCGAGGGTCAGTTCGCGGCCTATGACTCCAAAACCGGCAAGGAAGTCTGGAGCTATGACGTGGGCAACGGTGTGATCGCCGCCGCGTCCACTTATTCGATCGACGGCGCGCAATATGTGGCGGTGATGGCCGGCTATGGCGGCGCGGCGCCCCTGGCCGCTCATTGGGCCCTGCCTGACCGGCCGCGCCTGCCCGGCCGTCTGCTGGTGTTCAAGATCGGCGGCACGGACACAGCCCCGGCCTTCCCCAGAACACCAGCGCCCAAGCTCGACCTCGCGGCCGTCACCACAACCGGCGACGCCGGGGCGGGCATGGTGCTGTTCCATCAGAACTGCGCGGTGTGCCACAGCGCCAACGCCTCCGGCCACTACCTGCCCAACCTCAAGGCCTCGCCGATGATCACCTCAAACGAGGCGTTCAAGGCGGTCGTTCTGGACGGCGCGCTGAAGTCCAATGGCATGGTCAGTTTCAGCAAGTTCCTGACGCCCGAACAGGCCGAATCGATCCGGGCCTATATCCTGAAGCTCGCCAAGGAAGGGTAGCCGCCGCTGGCGCCCGCTCTCGCGGGTCAATACCGGCGGCGGGTTCCTGGAGGTCGGGTTCAGGCGAGTTCGAACCCCTCGTAGCCATTGGCCACCACCTCGTCGCATTTGGCGACATAGGGAGCGAAGCCAAGGTAGGGCATGAACACCCGCGGCTTGCCGGGGATATTGGCGCCCAGATACCAGCTGTTGCAGGTCGGCAGGATGGTGGGAGCGGCGGTCTCGTTGACGTGAGCGACCCACGCTTCCTGAGCGTCGACCTTGGCCTCGATGCGCTTCAGCCCACGTTCGCGCAGGTCGGCGATGGTCTTGGCGATCCAGTTCACATGCTGCTCGATCGACGGCAGCATGTTGGTCAGCACCGAGGGGCTGCCGGGACCGGCGATGATGAACAGGTTGGGAAATCCGGCCACGCAGAGGCCAAGATAATTCTTCGGTCCCTCGGCCCAGGCGTCCTTCAGGGCCACACCGCCAACGCCCTGGATATCCATGCGCATAAGCGTGCCGGTCATGGCGTCGAAGCCGGTGGCGAAAACCAGATCGTCGAGCGCATATTCGGCGTCGGCGGTGCGCAGGCCATCGGGTGTGACCGCCACGATCGGCGCGGCGCGAATATCCACCAGCGTGACGTTGAGCCGGTTGAAGGTGTCGTAATAGCCGGTGTCAACGCAGATACGCTTACAGGCCAGCGCGGCTGTGGGGCACAGCTTTTCAGCCACGACCGGGTCCTTGACGATCTGGCGGATCTTGCCTCGGATGAACTCGGCGGCGGTGTTGTTGGCCACGGGATCGGTCAGCAGATCGACGAAGGACCCGTAGAAACTGAGGCCGCCCCTGGCCCAGCGCCGTTCGTATTCGGCGACCCGCTCTTCATGGGTATGTTCCATCGCCGTATCGGTGCGGTAGTCCCAGTCCGCGCCGAGCGC
>JANYFU010000063.1 GCA_025359665.1 Caulobacteraceae bacterium | reverse complement strand
AGGCCCATTATTCGATGGTCAAGACCAACACCTTCAACGGCGTGCCGCTACCGGCGATCGCGCTCTGGAACAGCGAGACCGACGCCCTGAGGCTGGTCCGGCGGTTCGACTACGCGGACTTTCGCGATCGGCTGTCGTAGGCGGGAACCATCGGGCTTTTTTCGCTTTGAACCGTTATGCGGTACGAAATTCCCGACGAATATCTCGTAGAGCACTACCCGAACGCCCTGGAGCGAGCGGCGGATCACTGGCTGCATATCATCGCCATCGCGCTGGCCGGCCTCGGGGCGGCGTGGCTAGTCGAACGGGCGCTTTCTACCCACAGGGTGGGTCTGGTTTTCGCCGCCGGCGTCTACGGCGTGGCGTTGATCTGTATGCTGGTGTTCTCGGCGATCTATAATCTCGGCCGCCTGTCACCCGCCCGACCTTTTCTGCGCCGGCTGGACGAGGCGGGGATCTTCCTGATGATCGCCGGATCCTACACGCCCTTTACCACCCAGCGGCTGGCTGGCCCGTTGGCCATCGGCATGACCGCTCTGGTTTGGGGTATCGCCTTGGCCGGCATCGTCGCGAAACTGGCTTTCCCGAAAATCCCCGAGCGGATCTGGACCGCCATCTATATTCTGTTCGGGTGGGTGGCCGTGATCGCGTTGGGTCCCTTTAGCGTGGCCCTTTCGCTAGGCGCCCTGGGTCTGCTGATCGCAGGCGGCCTCACCTACACCGCCGGTTCGCTGGTGTTCCTGAATCCCCGCGTGCCGTTTCGGCGCGCCATCTGGCACGGCTTTGTCTGCGCCGGGGCAGCGCTGCATTTCGGCGCGATCGCCGGCGGCGTCGTGCTGGCAGCCTGACACAAATCAACGCAGCCAAGGAACGCCCGCATGATCCGCTCTTTTCTCATCGGCCTTGTCGCCGGCGCCCGGGCGCTGACGCCGCTGGCCGCCGTCAGCGACGCCGCCCGGCATGGCGCGCTCGCCAGGTACAGCGGCGCGCCGGCCTG
Source organism: Caulobacteraceae bacterium (assembly GCA_025359665.1). Taxonomy (GTDB): domain Bacteria; phylum Pseudomonadota; class Alphaproteobacteria; order Caulobacterales; family Caulobacteraceae; genus Acaudatibacter. Next base: position 2,775 of record JANYFU010000063.1, on the reverse strand, counting down.
GCTCGCCCATCCGCTGGTCGCCGCCGGCTTGACGGCGCTCGCGGCGGGCGAGCTGTGGGGCGACAAGCTGGACTCCGCGCCCGACCGGATCGGCGCGTTGGGGATCGCCGCCCGCCTGGTCAGCGGCGGACTGGCCGGGGCCGCGCTGGCCCCCCGCCAGCGCGCGCTGGCGGGGGCTTTGCTAGGCGGCGCGGCCGCGGTGATCGCCGCCTATCTGACATTTGGCGCGCGCGTCGGCGCCATACGGCGGTTCGGCCAGAAGAGGACTGGTCTGGTCGAGGACGCGTTGACCGTGGGCGCCGCGCGGCTGGTCGCCTCGGGGGCCGGCCACGCCGCATGAGCCGGCGCGGGAAGCGCGGCCTTCCCTCAGTTGAACCTGAAGCCGGAAATGGCGGTCTTGAGGACGTGCTCCGAGTAGATTTTTTCACCGGTCCCGTCGGCCGCGCCGGCGGCGATCATCAGCGGCAGCAGGTGCTCCGCCTCGGGATGTGAGACGCGCGCGGCCGGCGCCTGCTCCCATTGCTCAAGCTTGGCGCCGCGGGCCTGGCCTCCGGCGGCCAGGGTTTCGGTCAGCCAGCTATCGAATTGCTCGGACGGCGCGGTGAACCGCGGATCGCCATAGCCCCGCATATTGTGGAAGCTCATGCCGGTCGCCAGGATCAGCACGCCCTGATCGCGCAGCGACGCCAGGGCCCTGCCGGCCGCCAAGTGGAGAGCAGGGTCTAGGCCCTGGTCGACCGACATTTCCACGACCGGGATCGTCGCCTCCGGAAAGGCGACCTTCAGCGGCACGAACACACCATGATCCAGGCCACGATCGGCGTCGACCGAGGCTGTCAGCCCGGCGGCCTGCAACAGCGTGGCGGCCTTCGCGGCCAGGGCCGGGTCGCCCGGGGCGTCGTAGCGCAGCTGATAGGTGTGCGGCGGAAAATTATAATAGTCATACAGCAGCTGCGGCCTTTCGGCGCCGGTCAGGCGAAACCCGTCGGTCTCCCAGTGACCCGAGACGATCAGGATCGCCCTTGGCCGTTCGGGAAGGCGGCCGGGCACCGATTCGAGAAATAGCCGCATCCCCGACCAGACCCCGGCCGGGTCGTCCATGAAGAAGCAGGGGCCGCCACCATGGGGAAGGTAGAGTGTCGGTTGTCGAATGTCGGTTTGCATCGAAGTCTCCAGCCGAGCGGCGACCTTTCGACCTAAGCACGACCGACAGGCTGATCAAGCGCCGCGACTATGATAGGGGCTTGGGTCATGGCGAGCGGCTGGCTGATCGGGGTGATGGTTGAGGTGGCCGGCGAGCCCGCGCCGCTGCGCCATTTCTTCGCCGTCGGTCACGAAGACCGCGCCAAGGCCGAATGGACCGCGATCGACCGGGCCATGCTGATCGGCAGGATAGCCACTCGCCCAGTCGAAGGCCTGGAACCCGTGCATATGGTCAGCGAGCTGACGGCCAAAACCACGAAGGCCCTGGCGCTCAAGGCCGGCGAAGTCCGAGCGTTGGGTTGGCGCTGGCCACGCCGTTGGATCACGCTGGAAGTCAGGTCGGCGGATTGAGGGGAGAGCGGTTTGCAGTTCAGCTTCACCAGCGAGCAGGAAGAGTTTCGGTCGGTGCTGCGGCGCTTCCTGCAGGAGAAGTCGCCAACGAGCGTCGTGCGGCGCCTGATGGAAACCGACGCGGGCTGGGAGCGCGGCGGCTGGGTCGAGCTGAACCAGCAGCTCGGCCTCACCGGCGTCCACATTCCGGAGGAGTTCGGCGGCCAGGGCTTCGGCTTTGTCGAGCTCTGCATCGTGCTCGAGGAGATGGGGCGGGCGTTGCTCTGCGCGCCCTATTTCTCCACGACCGTGCTGGCGGCGACCGCGATCATGAACGCCGGGACAGAGGCCCAGCAACAGGTCCTGCTGCCGCCGATCGCCCTCGGCGAGACGGTCGCCACACTCGCCTTCACCGAGCCGAACGGGCGCTGGGACGTTTCGGGCGTCGAGACGACCGCGAGCCCGAGCGTCGGCGGGTTCCGCCTCGACGGGGTGAAGAGCTTCGTGCTCGACGGGCACACCGCCGATCTGATCGTGGTCGCGGCGCGCGCGCCCGGCTCGAGCGGCGAAGACGGCCTCTCGCTGTTCACCGTCCCGGGAGAAGCGACCGGGCTTTCGCGCCGCACGCTGAAGGTGCTCGACCCGACCCGCAAGCTGGCGCGGCTGGATTTCAGCGGGGTCGAGGCGACCCTGCTCGGCGAACTCGGCGGCGGCGCCGCGCCGCTTGGCAAGACGCTGATCCAGGCGGCCGCCTGCCTTGCCAGCGAGATGGTCGGCGGCGCCGAGCGGCTCCGCCTCTCGGCGTTGGACTACGCAAACCAGCGCATGCAGTTCGGCCGCCCGATCGCCTCGTTCCAATCGATGAAGCACAAACAAGCCGACATGCTGGTCGACGTCGAACTGGCCAGGTCGGCCGCCTACGCCGCCGCCCAGGCCGCCGCCGAGGACGATCCGGAGCTGCCGGCGATCGCCGCTCTGGCCAAGGCCTGCGTGTCGGACGCCTACCTCCAAACCGCCATCCACACCATCCAGATCCACGGCGGCATCGGCTTCACCTGGGACAATGACACCCACCTCTGGTTCAAGCGCGCCAAGAGCTCCGAGGTGTTCCTGGGCGATCCGGCCTGGCACCGCGAGCGGATGCTTCAGGCGTGGGGCGTGTAGACGATGGCTGAGGTCATGAGCGAACCCACGGAAGGCACCGTCCGCGCCGAGGCGGGGGCCTGGCTGGAAGCCAACTGG
>JANYFU010000043.1 GCA_025359665.1 Caulobacteraceae bacterium | reverse complement strand
TCGTTTCGCGCCGCCGGCCAGGACGGTTCTTGGTGGCGGCTTTTTATTGGGCGCTTGGCTGGGCCTGCGCCGCAAACTCGGGACACGTTGATGCAAGTTGTTGAAAAGCCTGGCGAAGGTCTGAGCCGCAGCTATGGCGTGACAGTGCCGGCCGCCGAACTGGGCGCCGCGCTGGATGTTAGGATCGCCGAAATCCTGCCCACCTTGAAACTCAAGGGCTTCCGGCCCGGCAAGGTGCCTCAGGCCCACGTTCGCCGCCTATATGGCAAGGCCCTGATGAGCGAGGTGGTCGAGAAGACCCTGAACGAGACCTCGCAACAGGTGCTGTCCGACAATCAGCTACGTGTCGCCTCGCGCCCGGAAATGAAGCCGGTATCCGACATGGAAGCGGTGATCGCCGGCGGCGTCGACCTGGCCTATGATATCGAGGTCGAGGTTATGCCTGACTTCGAGCCGGTCGATGTCTCGACGTTGTCGCTCGAACGGCTGGTCTATCGCTCCACCGACGAGGAGCTGGAAACGGCGCTGGCCGAAGTGGTCACGCAGAACCGCACCTTCGAAATCCGCGAGGGTGGAGACGCCGTCGCGCAGGATGGCGATCAGGTTGTCATGGATTTCGTGGGTACGATCGACGATGTCGCGTTCGCGGGCGGCGCCGCCACCGACGCCGAACTGGTGATCGGTTCAGGCCAGTTCATTCCGGGGTTCGAAGCGCAATTGATCGGCGCCAAGCCCGGCGATGAACTCAGCGTCAATGTCACCTTCCCGGACGACTATCAGGCCGATGAACTCAAAGGGAAGGCGGCGGTGTTCGCCGTGACCGTCAAGGAAGTTCGCGCGCCCAAGGCCGCCGAGGCCGACGACGCCCTGGCCGAGCGCCTGGGCTTGGCCGATCTGGAAGCTCTGAAAGCCGCCCTGCGCGAGAACCTCGACCGCCAGTTCGTGTCGGCTTCCCGCTTCAAGCTCAAGCGCGCGCTGTTGGATGTGCTGGACACCGGTCACGACATTCCCTTGCCGCCGCGCATGGTGTCGGCCGAATTCGACGGCATCTGGGCGCAGGTGGAAAAGGACCGGACCGAAGGCGAGACCTCGCCCGAAGACGCTGGCAAGTCGGACGACGATCTGCGGGCCGAATATCGCCAGATCGCCGAACGCAGGGTTCGCCTGGGCCTGGTCCTGGCCGAGATCGGTCGCCGTGAAAATGTTCTGGTCACCGAGGCGGAACTTGGCGACGCCATGCGCGCCGAGGCCATGCGCTATGGCGCTCAGGCCCAGGAGATTTTCGACCTGCTGCGCCGCAATCCTGACATACAGGCTCAGATGCGCGCGCCGCTGTATGAGGAAAAGGTCGTGGACCTGATCGTCGAACGCGCGTCGGTGACGGAGCGGGCGGTGTCCAAGGATGAGCTTCTGCGCGAGGATGATCTGCCCGAGGGCTATGGCGCCGGAGAGGCGGAAGCGCCTGCAGAGGAAGCTCCCGCTCCCAAAAAGCGGAAGGCCGCCAAGCCCAAAGTCGCGGCCGACGTCGAAACGGTCGCCGCCGATGAACCGGCGGCCGAGCCCGCGCCAAAGGCGACCAAGGTGAAAAAACCGAAGGCCGTCACAGAGTAGGGGGATTGTCTTCTTGCGCCTTGGCGGGCGCGCGACGATATCAAGAGCTTAGCGAAAGGCGACCTTGATCATGACCGATTCCTACACCACGTCCCTGAACCTCGTGCCCATGGTGGTCGAGCAATCGAGCCGCGGAGAGCGCGCGTTCGATATTTTCTCGCGCCTGTTGCGGGAACGGGTGATTTTTCTCAATGGACCGGTTGAAGACGGCATGTCGGCGCTGATCTGCGCCCAGCTGCTCTATCTGGAGTCCGAATTCCCCAAGAAGCAGATCGACATGTACATCAACTCGCCGGGCGGGGTGGTTTCCTCCGGCTTGGCGATCTACGACACCATGCAATATATCCGCTGCCCGGTCGCGACGACCTGCATGGGCATGGCCGCCTCAATGGGTTCGTTCCTGCTGATGGCCGGCGAACCCGGCCTGCGGGTAGCTCTGCCCAACGCCCGGATCATGCTGCACCAGCCCTCCGGCGGCTTCTCCGGCAAGGCGTCGGATATCGAACGGCACGCCGAAGATATCCTGAAGACCAAGCGGCGCCTGAACGAACTCTACGCCAAGCATTGCGGCCGCACCTATGAGGATGTGGAGCGCACCCTCGATCGCGACCATTTCATGGACGCCGAAGAAGCCAAGAGTTGGGGCATCATCGACCAAATCCACGAAACCCGCGCCTCGTCCGAAGCGGCTTCGGCCTAGCGCACGGTCTCCTGGACGCGGGCCAGCAGATCATCCCGCTGTTCGTCCGCATCGACCTTCAAGCGAACGAAGTCGTTCGCCTCCGGCGGCCGGATGTCGGCGTAGAGGCCGGTTGGGTCCTCGTGAAAATGCAGGAAGGCCCGGGACTTCAGATAAAACACGCCCCGGGTCTTCTCTCGAATCTCGCTGATGCCGCGCAGCCGCAGCAGCAGAGGTTCCAGGGCGTCGAGGGCGGTTGGGCCGGCGTGTTTCATGGACGGGCGGTGAAGACCTTGAAGCCGGGGATTTCGGCCATGGCCAGCATCTCACGATCTCCGGCGGTATCGCCATAGGCGGCTTTCAGTTTGACGTCGTCGCCCAGCTGCGCGCGCAGGCGGATCACCTTCTCGGCCCCCCGGCAGTTTGGCCCCTCAAGGGCTCCGGTTAAACGATCCCGCGCGTCGAAGGCGAGGCGCGTGCCGATCAATATCTCTGCCCCCAAAGCCCTGGCGAAGGGCGCGACCAGGATTTCGGGCGAGGCGGTTACGATGACAACGCGAGCGTCTCGGGCCTGCCAATCGCGCCAGCAACCCAGGGCGTCTGGCCGAATCAGGTCATCGAAGACCGCCGAGCTGAAACGCCGGGCATCTTCTTCCAGGCTCTCCCGGCTCAGGCCGCCTAGAAAGCGGCTCACCAGCGCCGCCTTGAGCGCGCCCCGATCACGTGTCCCGCCGTAGGCAATGAAATCGGGCGCCAGGCGGGCCAGGCCCGCGGCGAAGCCCGCGAAACCCGCGCGCCAGGTCAAAAAGGCTACAAAACTGTCTCGGCAGGTCAGGGTGCCATCGAAATCGAAGGCCACGATCGGACGGAGCGGAGCCTCGGGGTGGCGGACGGCGAGGTTCATCCCTATTTCGACTCTCCGGCGCCGGAATTCGCGCTCCAAATGCGACACGTGGACCCGTTAAGCAACTCGCTGGGGTCGACAGGCTTGTGATCGGGCGTCGGATGAGAGAAAGTTAGTCCCACGACGCCGGGAGTGCGGGGCCGGGTGTCGCTGAAGATCGGCGACGCGTTTTATCCGACCCGCGCCGCGGTCCTCGGAAAGTGAGAACAGACGATGACGAAAGCCGCCAGCGGCGACAGTAAGAGCACTTTGTATTGTTCTTTCTGTGGCAAGAGCCAACATGAGGTCCGCAAGCTTATCGCGGGGCCAACGGTGTTCATCTGCGATGAATGCGTTGAATTGTGCATGGATATCATCCGCGAAGAGCACAAGATCGCGTTTGTAAAATCAAAAGATGGCGTGCCCACGCCGCGTGAAATCCGTGATGTGCTCGATGACTACGTGATCGGTCAAGAACACGCAAAAAAGGTTCTCTCAGTCGCGGTCCACAATCACTACAAGCGCCTGAACCACGCTCAGAAAAACAACGACGTCGAACTGGCCAAATCCAACATCCTACTGGTGGGTCCCACCGGTGTCGGCAAGACACTACTGGCCCAGACCCTGGCCCGAATCATCGACGTGCCCTTCACCATGGCCGACGCCACCACGCTGACAGAAGCCGGTTATGTGGGCGAGGATGTGGAAAACATCATCCTCAAGCTGCTCCAGGCGGCAGACTACAACGTCGAGCGCGCTCAGCGCGGCATTGTCTATATCGACGAGGTCGACAAGATCAGCCGCAAGTCCGACAACCCCTCGATCACCCGCGACGTTTCGGGCGAAGGGGTCCAGCAGGCGCTGCTGAAGATCATGGAGGGCACCGTCGCCTCCGTGCCCCCCCAAGGTGGCCGCAAACATCCTCAGCAAGAGTTTCTGCAGGTCGACACGACCAATATGCTGTTCATCTGCGGCGGCGCCTTCGCCGGCCTGGAAAAGATCATTTCCAGCCGCGGCAAGGGCACATCGATCGGCTTCTCGGCCAAGGTCGCCGATCCGGACGATCGGCGCACCGGCGAGGTGCTGCGTCAGGTTGAGCCCGACGATCTGCAGCGTTTTGGCCTGATTCCGGAATTCATCGGCCGTCTGCCGGTGATCGCCACCCTCGATGATCTCGATGAGGCGGCGCTGGTCAGAATCCTCACCGAGCCCAAGAACGCGCTGGTGAAACAATACCAGCGCCTGTTCGAGATGGAGAACGTCGGCCTCGCCTTCACTGAAGACGCTCTGCGCGCCGTGGCTCGAAAAGCCATATTGCGCAAGACGGGCGCGCGCGGCCTGCGATCGATTCTCGAAGCCATCCTGCTTGAAACCATGTTCGATCTTCCGACGCTTCAGGGCGTCGAGGAGGTGGTCGTCAACACCGAGGTGGTCGAAGGCCGCGGCCAGCCGCTGATGATCTACGCCGAGAAAAAAAGCGGCGCCGCCTCCGCTTAGCGCCGCGCGCCCTGGGCGAACTATGTCGAGCAATCCTCTTTTCGACCGCCTGCTCCGGGTCGGCGCCGCCTCGGCGACAGCCATCCAGACTGATACCAACTGCTACAGCTACGGCGATATCGAGCGCGAGACCGGACGTCTGGCCAATGCCCTCGTCGCCCTCGGTGTCGGTCCTGGCGACCGCGTGGCGGTTCAAGTGGAAAAGTCGGCCGCGAATCTGCTGCTTTATCTGGCCACCGTACGGTTGGGGGCGGTCTATCTACCCCTCAACACGGCCTACACCCTGGCCGAACTGGCCTATTTCATCGACGACGCCGAGCCGGCGCTGATCGTCTGCGATCCCTCGGCGAGAGCCGGCGTGGCGCCGCTGGCGCGCGGCGCCCCGGTCGAGACCCTGGACCAAGCGGGGGAGGGCTCCTTGCCCTTCCAGGCCATTACTCAAGCCGACGTGTTCGAAACCGTCGCGCGCTCGCCAGATGACCTTGCGGCGATCTGCTACACCTCGGGCACCACCGGCCGTTCCAAGGGTGCGATGCTCACCCACCGCGCCCTGATGTCCAACGCCGAGACCCTGGTCGATCTGTGGCGCTTCACCGCCGACGATGTGCTGATCCACGCGCTGCCGATCTATCACGTGCACGGCCTGTTCGTGGCTACCAACGTGGTGCTGATGGCTGGCGCATCGATGGTCCTGCTGTCGAAGTTCGAGGCTGGGGCCGTGGTCGGGGCCATGGATGGCGCAACCTGCCTAATGGGCATCCCCACCTTCTACACTCGCCTGCTTGCCAGGCCGGAGCTGACCGCGGAGAGGGTGGCCGGCATGCGGTTGTTCATCAGCGGTTCGGCGCCGCTGTTGGCCCAGACCCACCGTGACTGGACGGCGCGCACGGGCAAACCGATCCTCGAACGCTACGGCATGACCGAGACCGGGATGAACACGTCCAACCCGTATGATGGCGATCGGATCGCCGGTACGGTCGGCTTTCCGCTGCCAGATGTCGCGCTGCGGATCATTGATGAGGAGACTGGCCGCGCGGTGGCCGAGGGCGAGATCGGTGTGATCGAGGTCAAGGGTCCCAACGTCTGCGCCGGCTATTGGCGCAACCCGGATAAGACCGAAGAGGCGTTTCGCCCCGATGGTTTCTTCATAACCGGCGATCTGGGTGTGCGCGACGCGAGGGGCTATGTCTCGATCGTCGGTCGCGGGAAGGATCTGATCATTACCGGCGGCCTGAATGTCTATCCGAAGGAGGTCGAGAGTGAGATCGACGCTCTGCCCGGCGTGATTGAATCGGCGGTGATCGGTCTGCCCCACGCCGACTTCGGCGAGGCGGTGACGGCCATGGTGTCGGTGGGATCGGGCTGCGATCTGACTGAGCAATCGGTGCTGGAGGCCCTGGGGCCGCGACTCGCCCGCTTCAAACAACCCAAGCGGGTGCTGTTCATCCCCGACCTGCCGCGCAACGCCATGGGCAAGGTTCAAAAGGCCCGGCTGCGTGATGAATACCAAGGCCTATACGCTTGAACCATCCGGACCGCGTCGCCTCGCTTGAACCGGGACGGGTGAACCTCCACATAGGTTCATGAAACAAAGCCGCCCGAACGGCGGGCGGATGCGGCTCAACCGAGCTTGATCGAGCGACGCCGCCGGCCCCCGCGCAATCCAACAGAACGTTTGGCGCGTAGATATTTCGCGCGCCGGTAAGGAGTGAAAGTCACCATGTCTACAAAAACCGTTCTACCTGTCCTGCCCCTGCGAGACATTGTCGTATTCCCGCACATGGTGGTCCCGCTGTTCGTCGGGCGTGAAAAGTCAGTCCACGCCCTTGAAGAGGTCATGAAAGCCGACAAGCAGATACTGCTGGTCACCCAGAAGGACCGCGATCAGGACGATCCGGCGCCGGCCGATATCTATCAGGTCGGTGTTCTGGCCACGGTCCTGCAGCTGCTCAAATTGCCAGACGGCACCGTCAAGGTGCTGGTCGAAGGCAAGTCCCGCGCCGCGGTGCTGAAGTTCACCGACCGGGAAGCTTTCTACGAGGCCGAGATCGCCGCCATCGACGAACAGGGTGGAGACGCTCACGAAGCCGAGGCCTTGTCGCGCGCGGTGATCGAACAGTTCGAAAACTATGTAAAACTTAACAAAAAGATTCCGCCCGAGGCGACGTCGGCGATCCCCCAGATCAGCGAGCCGGGGCGGCTGGCCGACACTATCGCCGCCCATCTGGCGGTGAAAATCCCCGATCGCCAGCAGCTGCTGGAAATCTTCAATGTGTGCAAACGCCTGGAAAAGGTGTTCGCGCTGATGGAGGGAGAGATCAGCGTCCTTCAGGTCGAAAAGAAGATCCGCGGCCGGGTCAAGCGCCAGATGGAAAAGACCCAGCGCGAATATTACCTCAACGAACAGATGAAGGCGATCCAGCGCGAGTTGGGCGAACAGGATGATGCTCGTGACGAGCTATTGGAACTCGAAAAGCGCATCAAGAAAACCAAGCTTTCCAAGGAAGCCCGCGTCAAGGCCGACAGTGAGCTGAAGAAGCTGCGCAATATGAGCCCAATGTCCGCCGAATCGACAGTGGTTCGCAACTATCTCGATTGGATTCTCTCGATCCCCTGGGGCAAGTCCAAGACCAAGCCGATCGATATCGCGCGCGCCGAGCAGATCCTTGAGGAAGACCACTACGGCCTCGAGAAGGTCAAGGAACGCATCCTGGAATATCTGGCGGTGCAGGCGCGCACCGGAACCCTGAAGGGACCGATCCTGTGCCTCGTCGGCCCTCCGGGCGTAGGTAAGACCTCGCTTGGACGCTCGATCGCCAAGGCCACCGGCCGGGAATTCGTGCGCCTCAGTCTCGGCGGCGTGCGCGACGAAGCCGAGATTCGCGGCCACCGCCGCACCTACATCGGCTCGATGCCCGGCAAGATCATCCAGTCGATGAAGAAGGCCAAGACCACCAACACCTTCTTCCTGCTCGACGAGATCGAGAAGATGGGGGCCGACTGGCGCGGCGATCCCTCCAGCGCGCTGCTTGAGGTGCTGGATCCGGAACAGAACTCGACCTTCAACGACCACTATCTGGAGGTCGACTATGATCTGTCGAACGTGATGTTCGTGACCACGGCTAACTCGCTGAACATGCCCCAGCCGCTGCTGGACCGCATGGAGATCATCCGCATTCCGGGCTACACCGAGGATGAGAAGGTCGAGATCGCCAAGCGGCATCTGCTGCCCAAGCTGGCGAAGGATCATGGCCTGAAGGACGGTGAATGGACCGTGCCCGACGATCGGATTCGCGACCTGATCCGCTATTATACGCGGGAAGCGGGGGTTCGCTCGCTTGAGCGGGAGCTGGGTAATCTGGCCCGCAAATCGGTGCGTGACATGGGCCGCGAGCAGCTGATCGCCGTGGAGATCGACGAGGACCGGTTGGCCAAATATGCCGGCGTGCGCAAGTTCCACTACGGCGCCACCGACGAGGAGGATCAGGTCGGTATCGTCACGGGTCTGGCCTGGACCGAGTTTGGCGGCGACATCCTGACCATCGAAGCGGTCAAGATGCCCGGCAAGGGCCGCATGTCGATCACCGGCAATCTCAAGGAGGTGATGAAGGAGTCCATCGCCGCCGCCGCTTCCTACGTCCGCTCGCGTGCCACCACCTATGGCATCAAGCCCAGTTCGTTCGACAAGACCGATGTGCACCTGCACGTTCCCGAGGGGGCGACCCCCAAGGACGGTCCGTCGGCGGGCGTGGCGATGTCGGTGGCGATCATCTCGGTGCTGACCGGCATCCCGATCCGCAAGGACTTGGCCATGACCGGTGAGATTACCTTGCGCGGCCGCGTGCTGCCGATCGGTGGCCTGAAGGAAAAGCTGCTGGCCGCCCTACGATCGGGCATCAAGACGGTGCTGATCCCGCAGGAGAATGCCAAGGACCTGGCCGAGGTGCCCGAGAACGTGAAGGCTGGGCTGGAGATCATCCCAGTATCCACGGTCGATCAGGTCTTGGCCATCGCCCTAACCGGTCCGATCGTCGCCATCGAGTGGTCGGAGGAGGACGAGGCGCCGGTCAAGCCGACTCCGCCCACCGATGACCAAATTGGTGGCCTCGTCACACACTAACGGTTGGCGATATCACCTGGAACCTGGGCGGCGCGGAGCGATCCGCGCCGCCTTGGTTTGACGGCGCCTCCGCGTCGGGGATATGCCGCGCCTAAGGGCGGCTAGCTCAGCTGGTTAGAGCGTCTCGTTTACACCGAGAAGGTCGGGGGTTCGAACCCCTCGCCGCCCACCATCCTGCTTCGCGCTTCGCAGGATTGGTCAGAGTGCTATTTCAACGCTGGTTTCCAGGTGAAGCCGTCGCCGTCCTTCTCCACCCGGCCGACGCCGGGAAATGGGAAGTGCGGGGCGAAGATCAGTTCGTGGGTCTTCGCCAGCCCGGTCAGGGTCGCGCGGCGACTGGCCTTGCTCAGCGACGCGTTCCCATCGAACCCCATAGTCCAGTCGGGTTTGGCCAGGGAGATGATCGAGCTGTGGGCGGTATCGCCGATATCGAGCAGTTTCGCTCCGCCCGAGGATATCTCATAGCCGACATGGCCGGGCGTATGTCCGTCGATGGCGATCGCGGTGATGGCTGGGAGCACCGGAGTTCCCGGTTCAAAGGTTTTCACCTGAGGTCCGATGGCCTTGACCAGCGCCGCGTCCTGGGCCTTCGCCCAGGCCCATTCCTTGGCCGACATCCGGATGACGGCCTTGGGAAAGGCCGAACCGCCGGCGGCGTTGATCAGGCCGCCGATATGATCGCCGTGAGTGTGGGTGATCAGCACGTCGGTGACGCTGTTGGCGGCGATACCGGCTTGGGCGAGGCTGGCCTGAAGCACGCCGCCGGCCCTGGGACCCAGCCCCGTATCGAGCAGGGCGACATGCCGGGGCGTGATCACCACCAGCGCGTTGACCGAAACGGTGATCTTGTCCGTGGGAGCTCCCGCCTTGGCCAGAACCGCCGCCACCGCGGCAGGACCGGCGTCGACGCCAAACGTCTCAGCGTTGTTGGGGGCGATGAAACGGCCGTCGTGGACCGCTACGAGCTTCAGCCCGCCGAGCGTGAAGGTCTGGACCTCGGGCGCCACCGATCCCGGGCCGTCGGCCGCCCTAGCCGCGCCGAAAGCGAGTAGGGTCAAGCCGGCCATCAACGCTGATTTCAGAATCATCAAACTCTCCCTGCGAATGATCATGTCGAAAAGATCACTTTCTCCTCGCCCCACCACAATGGTGATTTTTCCAGGTCGATGAACCGGCGTTCGTCCTCCAGCAGCAACCGGGCGGCCTCGGCGGTTTTCGGGTCGCCAGCGTTGGCTACCATATCGTCGAAACTATCCCACCAGAGCTGCGCCACGCCATCGAACTGTTCGGGGCCGTTGCGCGAGCGGCGGATATCGGCGGAGATCTCAGGCGCGCCGCTATGCAGTTGGACATAGCGACGGATCCTCAGGACCTCCCGGACGCTAGCCACCAGCGGCGCATGGGTCTCGAACCAATAGGTCTGGAAGGCCTCCCGAGTGAAATCCGGGCGACGCACCAGGGCGAAAGTCAATTTGATCATCGGCGTTTCCTTGTCTTTTCGAGCGATGGACGAAACCGCTCGCTTGTCCCACTCTAGCCCAAGGTGGCCGGGAGGCGAGCATGCCGGGATTTGCAACAACATGGAGGCGCCGGGCGTCTCTCGCGGCGGGCTTGGGGATATGCTTGGTGGCGTCCGCCGTCTCGCACCCAGTTTGGTCGCAGGGGGCCGTGCCGCCTGGCTTGGCCCAGATTATCGCCGCCGCGCCGCCTGAGGCCTGGCGGAGCATCGATCCGGAAAACACTCTGTATCTGACTATTCCGCAGGGCAGGGTGGTCATCGAGCTGGCGCCGGCATTCGCTCCGGCCCATGTAGCCAACATCAAGCGCCTGGTTCGCGCCGGCTTCTTCGACGGCCTTTTCGTGGTGCGAGCCCAGGACAACTATGTAGTCCAGTGGGGCGACGCCGACTCGAAACATCCCGCCGGAGGGGGCGAGCTTCGCCTGAAGGCCGAGTTCGACCGTCCATTCGCCACTTCCGATTCGTTCGTTCCTTTGCCCGACCCGGACACCTATGCCCCGCAAGTCGGTTTCGCCGGCGATTTCCCCGCGGCGCGTGACCCGGCCAAGGGACTCACCTGGTTGACCCATTGTTACGGAATGGTGGGCGCCGGCCGTGACGCCGACGCCGACTCTGGCGGCGGACCGGAGCTCTACGCGGTGATCGGTCAGGCCCCGCGACAGTTGGATCGCAATGTCACGCTGGTCGGCCGCGTGATCGAGGGCATGGATATCTTTTCGGCGCTTCCCAGGGGGCACGGCGAAATCGGATTCTATCAGACTCAGGCCGAGAAGATTCCGATCCAGAGCGTGAAGATCGCCGCCGACCTGCCGGCCGCACAGCGAACGTCATTTCAGGTGCTGCGCACGGATAGCCCGACCTTCGCCGCCTTGATCCAGAATCGTCGGTTTCGGCATGACGACTGGTACAAGACCGCCGCCGGCCATATCGATGTCTGCAACGTGCCGCTGCCCGTGCGAACTGTTGGAAAATAGGAGCCTGTTTCCAGGCGAGCCGCGCGAGGCGGGATGGCGCGAGTGACCGGACTTGAACCGGCGACCTCCGGCGTGACAGGCCGGCGCTCTAACCAACTGAGCTACACCCGCATTCCGACGGCGAAGCGCCGATCCGAACGAGAAGGCGCCTGATAGGGCGGTGGCCGCTTGTCGTCAACTGGCGCCACAAGCTTGGGCTCAATCGTCGAGGCGGCGTTCCGCACCCGCGAGATGGTTTGAATGCCGTGCGGCCATGCGTTAGAAGCCCGCCACGCGTCTTCCAGACAGCGCCCCCGGAAAACGGTTCATGAACGCCTTCCTGCTGCAATACCTGCCGATCGTGATCTTCCTTGGCATCGCCGCCGCCATTGGCGTGCTGTTCATTGTCGCGGCGGCGGTGATAGCCCCGAAGGCGCCCGATCCGGAAAAGCTGTCGTCCTATGAGTGCGGTTTCAACGCTTTCGACGACGCCCGCATGAAGTTCGACGTGCGATTTTATCTGGTCTCCATCCTGTTCATCATCTTCGACCTGGAGGTGGCCTTCCTGTTTCCCTGGGCCGTGGCGCTGATGAAACTGCCGCATGAAGCCGGTCAGTTCGCGTTCTGGAGCATGATGAGTTTCCTGGGCGTGCTGACCGTCGGCTTCGTCTATGAATGGAAGAAGGGAGCTCTCGAATGGGAGTGATCATTCCTGGCGGCACGCCGGCGCTCATGGGCGCCCGCGCCGGAGTGGAGGGCTATGATCCGGCCACCCACGATCCCTATTTCGATGGCGTCACCAGCCAACTGGCCGACAAGGGTTTCGTCGTCGCCGCCGCCGACGATCTGATCACCTGGGCCCGCACCGGCTCGCTGATGTGGATGACCTTCGGATTGGCCTGTTGCGCCATCGAATTGATGCAGGTCGGCAACCCCCGGTATGACATCGAGCGGTTCGGGGCCGCGCCGCGCGGTAGCCCCCGCCAGTCGGACGTGATGATTGTCGCTGGCACCCTGACCAACAAAATGGCTCCGGCCCTGCGCAAGGTCTACGACCAGATGCCTGAGCCACGCTACGTGATCTCCATGGGTAGCTGCGCCAACGGCGGCGGTTATTATTATTTCAGCTATTCGGTGGTGCGTGGCTGCGATCGGATCGTGCCCGTCGACATCTACATCCCTGGTTGTCCACCGACGGCCGAGGCGCTGCTCTACGGCGTGCTGCAGCTGCAGAAAAAGATCCGCCGCACCGGCACGATCGAGCGTTGAGGCAGCGGCGATGAACTGGAAACTTTCCGATTCGACGCTCACCGAGCTGGGCGAGAAGGTCGTGGCCGGTTCTGGCGGGCTGATCGACGCTTTTACCGTGGCGTTCGGCGAGCTTACGGTTACCGCTGCGGCTGAAACTATTGCCGAAGCGCTGATTTTTCTACGCGATGATCCGGCCCTGCGATTTCACCAGCTGATGGATCTCTGTGGCGCCGACTATCCCCAACGGCCCCGCCGTTTCGATGTGGTCTATCATCTGTTGTCGATGACCAAAAACCACCGCATCCGCGTCAAGGTGCAGGCCGACGAAGATACGCCAGTACCCTCCGTGGCCACCGTTTTTCCGGGGGCGGATTGGTTCGAGCGCGAGGCGTTCGACATGTATGGCGTATTCTTTTCCGGTCACCCCGACCTTCGCCGTCTGCTGACCGATTATGGTTTCCACGGTCATCCGCTGCGCAAGGATTTCCCGATGACCGGCTATGTAGAAGTCCGCTACGACGATGAACTCAAGCGGGTGGTCTATGAGCCGGTGAAATCGGTCGAGTTTCGCAGTTGGGATTTCCTATCCCCATGGGAGGGCGCCGAGTACGCCAAGCCCGGCCAAGAAGGCGCGGGCGAGGGAAAGGTGGAGCGCGGCTGATGACCATCGAAGCAGAATCCCTGGCCGGCTATGACTCGCCGGCCAGCCCCGAGACGCCGGTTCGTAAATTCAACATCAACTTCGGCCCCCAACATCCGGCCGCGCACGGCGTGTTGCGCCTGATTCTCGAGCTGGACGGCGAGCTGGTGGAGCGGGTCGATCCGCACATCGGCCTGCTGCACCGCGGCACCGAGAAGCTGATGGAGGCCCGTCCCTACACCCAGAACACCCCCTATTTCGATCGCCTCGACTATGTCGCGCCGATGAACCAGGAGCACGCGTTCGTCATCGCCATCGAGCGGATGCTGGGCCTTGAGGTGCCAATCCGCGGACAGCTGATTCGGGTGCTGTATTGCGAAATTGGCCGCATTCTCAATCACCTGATGAACGTCACCACCCAGGCGATGGACGTCGGCGCGCTGGCCCCGATCTGTTGGGGATTTGAAGAGCGCGAGAAGCTGATGGTGATCTATGAGCGGGCGTCAGGCGCTCGCATGCACGCCAACTATTTTCGTCCAGGTGGCGTGCGACAGGACCTCCCGCCAGCGCTGATCGAAGACATCGACACGTGGGCGAAGGCGTTCCCCCAGGTTCTTGACGACATCGAAGGCCTGTTGACCGGCAATCGCATATTCAAACAACGCAATGTCGATATCGGCGTGGTCAGCAAGCAACAGGCCCTGGACTGGGGTTTCAGTGGCGTGATGCTGCGCGGCTCCGGGGTGGCGTGGGATTTGCGGCGTAACCAGCCGTATGAGTGCTACGACGACCTGGAGTTTGAGATTCCGCTTGGTTTGAATGGCGATTGCTATGATCGCTACCTGTGCCGGATCGAGGAAATGCGTCAGTCGACGCGGATCATGCATCAGTGCGTGGAACGCTTGAGAAGGACGCCGGGGCTGGTGTTGTCCGAGGATCATAAGGTTGCGCCACCGAGGCGAGGCGAGATGAAGCGTTCGATGGAAGCGCTGATCCATCACTTCAAGCTCTACAGCGAGGGGTTCCACGTACCGGCGGGTGAGGTCTACGTCGCCGTTGAGGCGCCCAAGGGTGAATTTGGGGTTTACTTGGTGGCTGACGGCACCAACAAACCCTATCGCTGCAAAATCCGCGCGCCCAGCTTCGTGCATCTGTCGGCGATGGATTGGCTCAATCGTGGTCACATGCTGGCCGATGTCGGCGCGATTCTGGGGTCCCTGGATATCGTGTTTGGCGAGGTGGATCGATGAGCGTCCGCCGTCTCGCCAAGGATCAGCCCGCATCCTTCGCCTTCGCGCCGGAACTGTCGGACCAGGTTCAGTGGTGGATCGCTAAATTCCCGGCGGGGCGCCAGCAATCCGCGGTGATCCCGCTATTGTGGCTGGTGCAAAAGCAAGAGGGTTGGGTATGCGAGCCCGCCCTTCGGGTAGTCGCTGAAGTGCTTTTCATGCCGGTGATCCGGGTATTGGAAATCGCGACGTTCTACACGATGTTTCAACTCAGTCCGGTCGGCACGGTGGCGCATGTCCAGCTCTGTGGCACGACGCCCTGCATGCTTCGCGGGGCCAACGACCTGAAGGCGGTGCTGCGCGCCCGGATCGGCGCCAAGGATCATTGTTCCACAGATGGCCGCTTTTCGTGGGAAGAAGTGGAGTGCCTTGGCGCCTGCGCCAATGCGCCGATGGCCGCCATCAACGATTACTACCACGAGGATCTGTCGCCCGAATCGCTGGGCGTCATCCTTGATGGCTTCGCATCCGGCCATCCGCCGGCGCCGGGCTCGGCCATCGGTCGGCAAGGCTCGGCGCCCGCGGGCGAACCCCTGACCCTCACCGATCCGGCCCTCTATGACGGTTCGCGCGCCCGGCCGCTCGGTGGTCTGCCCAACGCCGTCGCGGCCGCCCAATGAACGCCGCCCCAGTCGCGCCGGCCGAATCATTCGCGGCTCTGTTTCGCACCCTGAAGAACACCGGCTTCGTCGTCTGCCTGGTGGGAGCCCTGGCGATGATCGCCGGGCGCTACATGCCCGGAGCTCCGCGCTGGCTCACCTATGTCGGTGTTTCGGTGATCGTGTTCGGTTGGGGCGTCTTCGCCTACGCGCTTGTCCAACGCGCCGCCTATCTGCGCGCCCGCGCTTCGACGGGCGAACACCCAGGTCTCAAGAGTTGATCATGATCGGCATTCTCGAAGACAAGGACCGCATTTTCACCAACCTCTACGGCCTGCACGACTGGGGCCTGGAGGGCGCCAAGGCGCGTGGGGTGTGGAATGCGACGGCTGATATGCTGTCCCAGACGCCGGAATGGATCTGCGACCAGATCAAGGCTTCCGGGCTTCGCGGTCGGGGCGGGGCGGGCTTCGCCACGGGCCTGAAGTGGACTTTCATGCCCAAGCAGATGGGGGAACGCCCTCACTATCTCGTGGTCAACGCCGACGAGTCCGAACCAGGCACCTGCAAGGATCGCGAGATCATGCGGAACGACCCGCATCGCCTGATCGAGGGTTGTCTGGTGGCCTCCTATGCGATCCGAGCCCATGACTGTTTCATCTATATTCGGGGCGAATACGTGCTTGAGCGCGAGCGCCTGGAGGCGGCGCTGATCCAGGCCGCCGAAGCCCGCCTGATCGGCAAGGACAATATTCACGGGTGGGATTTCAACGTGCGCGTCACTCATGGTGGCGGCGCGTATATCTGTGGGGATGAGATGGCCCTGCTGGAAAGCCTGGAGGGCAAGAAGGGTCAGCCGAGGCTGAAGCCGCCATTTCCGGCCGGCGCGGGCGTCTATGGTTGCCCGACGACCGTCAACAACGTCGAATCCATCGCCGTGGCGCCGGAAATTTTGAGGCGCGGCGCGGAGTGGTTCCTCGGTTTCGGCCGATCCAAGAATTCCGGCACCAAGCTGATGAGCGCCTCGGGCCACGTCAACAAGCCTTGCGTGGTCGAGGAAGCGATGAGCATCCCGCTTCGCCAGCTAGTCGAAGACCACTTCGGCGGTGTGCGCGGTGGTTGGGGCAACCTCAAGGCGATCATCCCCGGTGGCTCGTCGGTTCGCATGATCCCCGCCGAGGAGTGCGAAGTCGCGCTGATGGACTTCGACGATCTGGCGTCACGTAAATCAGGGCTCGGCACGGCGGCGATGATCGTCATGGACAAGGATTGCGACATCGTCGCCGCCATCGCGCGGCTTTCCTATTTCTACAAGCATGAGAGCTGCGGACAATGCACGCCGTGCAGGGAAGGCACCGGCTGGATGTGGCGGATCATGGAGCGCATGGTCACTGGAGAGGCCGAGCCCAAAGAGATCGACATGCTGCTCGACGTGGCCAGCCAGGTGGAGGGTCACACGATCTGCGGCCTCGGCGACGCGGCTGCCTGGCCGATCCAGGGGCTGTTTCGCCATTTCCGTCCCGAGATTGAACAGCGGATCGCCAACTATCGCACCCGCCGGGCCAATGTGCCGGGCGCGACCTTGATCGCGGCGGAGTAGGGGCGTATCGCCCCCGCCCATGGTCGACGCGCCCCGCTAGGATACCGCAATTGCCAAAAGCCAAGGTAAACGGCGTCGAGATTGAGTTCGACAACGGCATGACGGTGCTGCAGGTCGCCGAACTGGCGGGGGAGGAGATTCCGCGTTTCTGCTACCATGAGCGCCTGTCGATCGCGGGCAACTGCAGGATGTGTCTGGTCGAGGTGAAGCCCGGACCGCCGAAACCCCAGGCCTCCTGCGCCCTGCCGGCGGCCGACGGCCAGGAGATCGTCACCAACTCCGCGATGGTCAAGAAGGCCCGCCAGGGGGTGATGGAATTCCTGCTGATCAACCATCCGCTCGATTGCCCGATCTGCGACCAGGGCGGTGAGTGTGACTTGCAGGACCAGTCGATCGGCTATGGCCGCGACGAGACGCGCTACGAGGAAAACAAGCGCGCCGTCGAGGAAAAGCACATGGGCCCGCTGATCAAGACGGTCATGACCCGCTGCATACAGTGCACGCGTTGCGTTCGCTTCATCACCGAGGTGGCGGGCGTGCCGGACATCGGCCTGATCTCACGGGGAGAGGACGTGGAGATCACGACCTATCTCGACCAGTCGGTGGCCAGCGAGCTGTCGGCCAATGTGATCGACCTGTGTCCGGTCGGAGCCTTGACCTCGAAACCCTATGCTTTCAACGCCCGGCCCTGGGAGCTGACCAAAACCCAAAGCGTCGATGTTATGGACGCGCTGGGCAGCGCGATCCGGGTAGACGCGCGCGGTCCCGCCGTTCTGCGGGTGCTGCCCCGCACCAACGATGCGGTCAATGAGGAGTGGATCAGCGACAAGACCCGCTACGCCTGCGACGGCCTGGCGCGCCAGCGTCTCGATCGGCCGATGATCCGCCAGGACGGTCGGCTTAAGCCGGCTTCCTGGGGTGAGGCGCTCGCCCTGGTCGCGGCGCGCCTGAAGGCCGCGGCGCCGGATCGCGTCGGCGTGATCGCCGGCGATCTCCAGGACGCCGAATCCATGAAGGCGGCTCTGGACCTGTTTGGGTCGATAGGCGTGACGTCGTTGGATTGCCGTCAGGATGGCTTGGCTCTAGGCGATGGCCCACGCGAATCCTGGCTGTTCAACAGCACCATCGAAGGTCTTGAGCACGCGGATGCGATCCTGCTGATCGGAACCAATCCTAGGCTCGAAGCGCCGGTCCTGAACGCCCGGATTCGCAGGCTGTGGCTGTCGGGCAAGACCCGGATCGGGGTGATCGGCGAGCGTGCGGATCTCACCTATGGCTATGACTATCTGGGCGCCGGCGCGTCCTCAATCGCCACCGCAATCGAAGGCGGCGAGTTCGCGGACGCCATGAAGAACGCCAAGCATCCCGCCGTCATCATCGGCCAGGGCGCGTTGACCCGGGCCGATAGCGCCGCTGTCCTGGCGCTGTCCGCGAACCTTGCCGCCGTCTTCGGAGTGGTTCGGGACGGGTGGAACGGCTGGAATATACTGCACACCGCGGCGGCCCGGGTCGGGGGCCTCGACCTGGGGTTCACGCCACGCGCCGGCGGTATGACGGCGGCCGAAATGACAGCCAAAGGCGGTGCCGAACTGCTGTTTCTGTTGGGAGCCGACGAAATCGATCTCGGCCAAAGCGACGCCTTTGTCGTCTATCTTGGGACCCACGGAGACGCCGGCGCCCACCGCGCCGACGTTATTCTGCCCGGAGCGGCCTACACTGAAAAAAGTGGGCTCTACGTCAACACCGAGGGCCGGGTGCAGCGCGGCGAGCGCGCCGTCTTCCCAAAGGGCGAAGCCAAGGAGGACTGGTCGATCCTGCGCGCCCTGTCCGACCATGTCGGGGCTCGATTGCCCTACGACACCCTGGACCAGCTTCGCGCCCGGCTGTTCGCCGACTACCCGACATTCGGCCAGATCGACTATGCGCCTGGATCATCACCGACCACCCTGGATCTTACCGCCCTGGGCGCCAGGGGTCCTGTTCTAGACGCGCCCTTCGCCAGCCCGATCAAGGCCTTCCACCTGACCAATCCCATCGCCCGATCCAGCGTGACCATGGCCGAATGCGCGGCCTTGGCCTCCGGCCTGAAACTGGCGGCGGAGTAGGCGATCATGATCGATTGGGGCTCTCCCGTTGGCTGGTTGGTTATAACGGTCGGCCAGATTCTGGCCGTGCTGGTCTGGCTGCTGCTGTCCCAGGCCTTCTTCATGCTCGCCGACCGAAAGATCTGGGCCGGCGTGATGATGCGCAAAGGCCCAAATGTCGTGGGACCATTTGGCCTGCTGCAGTCGTTCGCCGATCTGATCAAATTTGTTCTCAAGGAGCTGATCATTCCGGCGGGCGCGGACAAGGCGGTGTTCCTGCTGGCTCCGCTGGTCAGTTTCACGCTGGCGTTCGGGGCCTGGGCGGTCATGCCTCTGGCGCCTGGCTGGGTGGTTTCGAACATCAACGTTGGCGTGCTCTATCTGTTCGCGATCTCTTCTCTGGGTGTCTATGGCATCATCATGGGCGGCTGGGCGTCGAACTCGAAATACCCGTTTCTCGGCAGCCTGCGGTCGGCCGCGCAGATGGTGTCTTACGAGGTCTCGATCGGCTTCGTGATCGTCACGGTCATTCTGCTCACTGGTTCCCTCAGCCTCCAGACCATCGTGCTCAAACAGGGTGGCGGTTTCTGGAATTGGAACGTGCTGGGCGGCGGGGGCCTGAAAAATCTGCCGGCCGCGTTGGTGATGATTCCCATGACGGTGATTTTCTTCATCTCCGCCCTGGCGGAAACCAACCGGCCGCCATTCGATCTGCCTGAAGCCGAATCGGAGCTGGTTGCAGGCTATCAGGTGGAATATTCTTCGACTCCCTACCTGCTGTTCATGATCGCCGAGCTTGCCAACATTCTTTTGATGTGCGCGCTGATCAGCATATTGTTCTTCGGGGGGTGGCAGGCGCCGTTTCCGACCCCTTTCACTTCCAGCTGGAGCCCCACCGCCGTCAGTTTCTTCGGCTTCATGTGGTTTTTCGGCAAGATGATGTTCTTCTTCTTCCTGTTCGCCATGGTCAAAGCCGTCGTACCCCGCTACCGGTATGATCAATTGATGCGGCTGGGTTGGAAGGTGTTTTTGCCGACCTCCCTCGCGGCAGTGATCGCCATCAGCGCCTGGCGCGTCTATGGGCCGGGTGTGTGATCGGCCGTCTTGGATATCTGGTCGTGCTGGCCATGACCTTGTTTGGATGTGGTGGCATGCCCGGCGCTTCCTATGGTCTCGACCGGGGCGTCGCCAGCTACGACTCATTGAGGACGGCCACCGCGACCTGTGCGGCCAAGGGTGGCGTGATCCAGACGCGCAAGGGTTACGAAGGTCGGGACCTTTCCGACTATGAGTGCGTGGTCGGAAAGACGAGGTAGGCCCAGATGTTCCAACGCATAGGTCAGGCGCTACGCGGCGCGGCGCTCATGGACTTCGTCGGCGCCTTCGGGCTCGGCATGAAATACATGATCGCCCCCAAGGCCACGGTTCTCTATCCCAATGAGCGCAATCCCCAGTCGCCACGCTTTCGGGGTGAACACGCCCTGCGTCGATATCCCAATGGCGAGGAGCGATGCATCGCCTGCAAATTGTGCGAAGCGATCTGTCCCGCCCAAGCCATAACCATCGAAGCCGAGCCTCGCGACGACGGGTCGCGCCGCACGACACGCTACGACATCGATATGGTCAAATGCATCTATTGCGGTTTGTGTCAGGAGGCCTGCCCGGTGGACGCCATCGTCGAGGGTCCCAATCTGGAGTTCGCCGTCGAGACGCGTGAGGAACTCTACTACGACAAA
Source organism: Caulobacteraceae bacterium (assembly GCA_025359665.1). Taxonomy (GTDB): domain Bacteria; phylum Pseudomonadota; class Alphaproteobacteria; order Caulobacterales; family Caulobacteraceae; genus Acaudatibacter. The sequence continues at coordinate 13,812 of JANYFU010000043.1, read as the reverse complement.
CAACGTCTGCTCGAAAACGGCGATCGGTGGGAACGCGAGATCGCAAAGAACCTGGAACTGGACGCCCCCTATCGCTAAGCAACCCGCGCGAAATTAGACAGGGTCGTATCCGCGCCGCCGGCGTTCGCAACCCCCACGCGCATTAACGGAGACTCAACGGCCCCATGGCCCTGCAGGCTATCGCCTTCTATCTGCTCGCCGCCACCACGGTGGTCGCCGGCCTCGCCGTGATCTCGGCCAAGAACCCCGTTCACTCGGTGCTGTTCCTGATCACGGCGTTCTTCTCGGCGGCGGGGCTGTTCGTGTTGCTGGGGGCCGAGTTCCTGGCGATGATCCTGGTGGTGGTCTACGTCGGCGCCGTCGCCGTGCTGTTTCTTTTCGTTGTCATGATGCTGGATGTGGATTTCGCCGCCCTTCGCCAAGGCTCGGTCCGCTACCTCCCGATCGGCGCCATGGTGGCGGGTCTGTTGACGGTCGAGATGATCCTGGTTGCCGTCAGCGTCGCCCATAACGGCGCCGCGGCCGGCTCGACCGGTCCGACGCCGACAGGCTCTGTCACCAACGCCGAGGCGATCGGCCGGGTGCTCTATACCGACTATGCCTATTTCTTTCAGATCGCCGGTCTGGTGCTGCTGGTGGCGATGATCGGGGCCATCGTCCTGACCCTCAAGCATCGGGTTGGAGTCAAACGTCAGGACGTCGGTCGCCAGACTGCCCGCACGCCGGCAAGCGGCATGCGCATCGTAACGATCAAGTCCGGCGAGGGGATCGACGAATGACCATAGGCCTTGACCACTATCTGACGGTGGCGGCGATCCTGTTCACGATCGGCGTGCTCGGCATCTTCGTGAACCGCCGCAATGTGATCGTCATCCTGATGTCGATCGAGCTGATCCTGCTGGCCGTGAACATCAACCTAGTGTCGTTCTCGGTCTTCCTGCATGACGTGGTGGGTCAGATCTACGCGCTCTTCGTGCTTACGGTCGCGGCGGCGGAAGCGGCGGTCGGCCTGGCGATCCTCGTCACCTTCTTCCGCTGGCGTGGCGGCATCGGCGTCGATGACGCCTCCGTGATGCGGGGCTAGGATGACGCTTCAACTGATCGTCACCCTGCTGGTGTTCGCGCCCTTGGCGGGTGCGTTGATCGTCGGTCTGTTCGGCCGGCGTCTAGGCGATACGCCTTCCATGGCGATAACCACCGGCCTGTTGTTTTTCGCCTGCGCCCTGGCCTGGACAACCTTCGCTCACCTGATCTGGGGCGGCGGGCCATCGCATTTCACCGTCGAAATCGCGCCGTTCATCAACGTCGGCGCCTTCCAGTCCGACTGGTCAATCCGCGTCGATACTCTTTCGGCGGTAATGCTGGTGGTGGTGACCAGCGTTTCGGCCCTCGTTCACCTCTACAGCTGGGGCTACATGGCCGACGACCCGGGCCGACCCCGGTTCTTCGCCTATCTGTCGCTGTTCACCTTCGCGATGCTGGCCCTGGTGACCGCCAGCGACTTCATGCAGCTGTTCTTCGGTTGGGAAGGGGTGGGGCTGGCCAGCTATCTGCTGATCGGTTTCTGGTATCACAAGCCCAGCGCCAACGCCGCTTCGATCAAGGCCTTCGTGGTCAACCGGGTGGGCGACGCCGGCTTCGCGCTAGGCATCATGACCTGCTTCTGGGCCTTCGGCACCATCCGCTTCGCCGAGATCTTCACGCAGGTCGCCGGTCATGTGCCCAACACATGGCGCTTCGCGGGCCGGGACTGGCCGCTGGTCGATCTGGCCTGCTGCCTGCTGTTCATCGGCGCCATGGGAAAGTCGGCGCAATTTTTCCTGCACACCTGGCTGCCTGACGCCATGGAAGGGCCGACGCCCGTCTCTGCCCTGATCCACGCGGCCACGATGGTGACCGCGGGCGTCTATATGGTCTGCCTGCTGTCACCGATGTTCGAATATGCCCCCGTCGCCCGCGAGGTGGTCACGGTGGTCGGCGCGGTGACAGCGCTTTTTGCGGCCACGGTCGGGCTGGCCCAGAACGACATCAAGCGCGTAGTGGCCTATTCGACCTGCTCCCAGCTCGGCTATATGTTCTTCGCCGCCGGGGTCGGCGCCTATCCGGCCGCGATGTTCCACCTGTTCACCCACGCTTTCTTTAAGGCGCTGCTGTTCCTGGGCGCCGGCGCCGTGATTCACGCGGTCCACCACGAACAGGACATGCGCAAGATGGGCGGGCTGTGGAAGCATCTGCCCATCACCTATGCGGTGATGGTGATCGGCACGATTTCCATCACAGGTGTCGGCATCCCTGGCCTCGACCTTGGCTTTTCAGGGTTCTATTCGAAAGACGCCATCATCGACGCCGCCTTCATCGCCGGGCGGACCAACGGGATTTCCGATTTCGCGTTCTTCGCCGGCCTGATCGCCGCCGGCCTGACATCGTTCTATTCATGGCGGCTGATCTTCATGACCTTCCACGGGCACGCCAAATGGGGTCATGCTTCATCTCATGACGCTCATGGCGACAATCACGCCAAGGATCATGGCCACGGCGGCGATCCCCACGAGGCCCCCTGGCCGATGCGCGGGCCGCTGCTGCTGCTGGCCTTTGGCGCCATCGCCGCCGGCGGTCTGTTCACGGAACTGTTCGTTGGTCCCGAGCGGATGGCGTTCTGGCGCGGAGCGATCTTCACCTTGCCGGGCAATCACATCCTCGATTCTGTCAAAAGCCTGCCGCCGGTAGTGGTCTGGGCGCCGCTGGTGGTTACCGCCCTGGGCTTCGTCGGAGCTTGGTATGCCTACATTTTGAAGGAAGGCATGGGCGCGAGGATCGCTGAGCGGCGCGGTTTCCTGTGGAGCTTCCTCTACCACAAGTGGTTCTTCGACGAGCTTTACCACCTCGTCTTCGTGCGCGGCGCGCGTGGGCTGGGCGACCTGTTCTGGAAGGGCGGCGACAAGGCGCTGATCGACGGTTTGGGGCCTGATGGCGTGTCCGCCGTGTCCTACGCCTTCGGCCGCTTCACCGGGCGTTTGCAAACCGGTTATGTCTACCACTACGCCTTCGTCATGCTGCTAGGGATCGCGGGCCTGCTGTCCTTCGCGCTTTGGGCCTTCAGATGACCGGCATCCTCTCGCTAACCACCTATGCGCCTCTGATCGGCGTGGCGGCCATCCTGCTGCTGCGTCTGGTCGGCAAGGGCGACGAGGCCCGCGCCGCTTTGGCCGCGCGTTGGATCGCTCTGGCCACCACTCTGGCCACATTCGCCCTGTCTATCCTGTTGGTGATGTCGTTCGACCGGACCCAGAGTGGCTTCCAGTTCACCGAAGACGCGGTCTGGTTCTCAGGCCTGCATTACCACATGGGAGTTGACGGCATTTCGGTGCTGTTCCTGCTGCTGACCGCCTTCCTGATGCCGATCTGCATTCTGGCCAGCTGGAAATCGATTGAGACCAGGGTGATCGAATATATGATCGCCTTCCTGGTGCTAGAGAGCCTGGTGATCGGCGTGTTCTGCGCCCTCGACCTGCTGGTCTTCTACCTGTTCTTCGAGGCCCAGCTGATCCCGATGTTTCTGATCATCGGCATCTGGGGCGGCAAGAACCGCATCTATGCGGCGTTCAAGTTTTTCCTCTACACCCTGCTGGGCTCGGTCCTCATGCTGGCCGCCGTGTTGGCGATGATCTCGATCGCCCATACCGCCAGCATTCCCGAGCTCATGCGTTACCACTTCGCGCCCGGAGTACAAGTCTGGCTGTGGCTGGCTTTCTTTGCCTCGTTCGCTGTGAAGATGCCGATGTGGCCGGTTCACACCTGGCTGCCCGACGCCCACGTCGAGGCGCCGACGGCCGGCTCGGTGATCCTGGCCGGCATCCTGATCAAGATGGGCGGCTACGGGTTCATGCGGTTTTCCCTGCCGATGTTTCCGATCGCCAGCCACCAGTTCGCGCCGCTGATCTACGCTCTGTCGGCGATCGCCATCGTTTACACCTCGCTGGTGGCCTTCCGGCAGACCGACATGAAGAAGCTGATCGCCTATTCGTCGGTGGCGCACATGGGCTTCGTCACCATGGGTATCTTCTCGGGCACCTTGCAGGGCGAGCAAGGCGCACTGTTCCAGATGCTCAGCCATGGCGTGATCTCCGGCGCGCTCTTCCTCTGCGTCGGGGTGGTCTACGATCGGATGCACACCCGCGAGATCGCCTTCTACGGCGGGGTGGTGAACCGCATGCCGATCTACGCGGCGGTGTTCATGCTGTTCACCATGGGCAATGTCGGCCTTCCCGGAACCAGCGGCTTCGTGGGAGAGATTCTGACCCTGACGGGAACCTATGGAGCCTCGACTTGGACGGCGATCATCGCTAGCTCCGGTGTCATCCTCTCGGCCGTCTACGCCCTGACTCTCTATCGCCGTATCGTGTTCGGCGAACTGACCAACCCCGCCCTGGCGACGATCGGCGATATGGGTGGGCGCGAGATGCTGGTGTTCGCGCCGTTGATCCTCGCCACCTTGGTGCTCGGCTTCCAGCCCGGCCTGGTGTTCAGCTTCACGAACGCCTCGACGGTTCATCTGGTCGACGCGTTTCGCGCGGCCACGGGAAAGTAGAGCGCCGTGATGACTTTTCCCAACGCCGCGGCCTTGGCCGGCCCTGAACTGATCCTCGCCATTTCCGCCTTGGCGATGCTGGCGTGGGGCGCGTTTCAAGCCCGCACCACCACGCTATTCACCGCCGCCGCCGTGGCGACCCTGATCCTCGCCTCGGTCGCGGCCGCCTTTGGGCCCCATGGCCGGGCCTTTTCCGGCGGCTTGATCGCCGATGCGGGCTCCGCCCTCGCCAAGGTGGTGATCTATCTGGCCAGCGCGACCGCGATTCCGCTGGGCGAGCGCTGGTTCGCCCGGCGCGGCATGGCTCGTTTCGAGTTCCCGATCCTGGTGCTGCTGGCGGCGCTGGGCATGGGCATGATGGTCTCGGCAGGCGACCTGATCAGTCTCTATGTCTCGATCGAACTGCAGTCGCTGGCGCTCTACATCCTCGCGGCTTTCCACAAGGACGACGAGAAATCCTCCGAGGCCGGCCTGAAGTATTTCGTGCTTGGGGCCCTGTCCTCGGGCATCCTACTCTATGGCGCTTCGCTGGTATACGGCTTCGCCGGCTCGACCCGTTTCGAGGTCATCGCTACGGCCATGAGCCACGGGGCTGGTCTTGGCGCACTGTTTGGCCTGGTTTTCGTGATCGCCGGCATAGCGTTCAAAGTGTCCGCCGCGCCGTTCCATATGTGGACACCGGACGTATATGAGGGGGCTCCCACGCCGGTAGTGGGCTTCTTCGCCGGGGCGCCGAAACTGGCCGCTATGGTGCTGCTGGCCCGGGTATTGAGCCAAGCGTTTGGTGACTCCGTGGGCCAGTGGCGACAGATTCTGGTGGTTATGGCCCTGTTGTCCGTGGCTATCGGCGCCTTCGCCGGTCTGGCCCAAAGCAACCTTAAGCGCCTCTGGGCCTATTCCTCGATCGCCGGCATCGGCTATGCCCTTGTCGGCTTGGCGGCTGGCGGAGCGAGCGGCATTCAGTCGATGCTGATGTTCATGGTGCTCTATGTGGTTGATGTAACCGGATTCTTCGCCTGCCTCGCGGCGCTTTCGCGCGGCGGCAAGCCGATGGAGTCCATCGCCGATTTTGCCGGCCTGGTGAAGGAGAGGCCGGCGCTGGCCATCTCGATGACCGTCTTCGCCCTTTCGGGCATCGGGCTGCCGCCGATCAGCGGGCTTTGGGGCAAATACTATGTATTCAAGGCCGCCGCCGGAGCGGGTCTGGCGCCGGTCGCCGTGGCGGCCCTGGTCGGCAGCGTGGTGGCCGCTTTCTACTATCTGCGGCTTATCAAGGTGATGTGGCTTGACCCGAGCCCGGGCGTCACCGACGCCCCGCCCATGGAGGCCAGGCTGGTCACCTATGGCGCGGCGCTTTTCGCCCTGCCGGTGGTGCTGATCGCTTTGATCTATCTCGATCCGCTGGCCCAGGCCGCTGCGGTGGCCTTATCGGCGCGATAGCCCATCGACGCCCCGATCGGCCTTAGCTCGGGCTAGGCGGGTTCGAGTTCGGACCGGCCGCGAGCATATCGCCGCGGCGAGCAATCCATCACCCTTTTGAAGGCGGTGCTGAAGGCGCTTTCGGAGTCGTAGCCCAGTGACGGCGCGATGACGGAAATGGGATCGTTGGAATTCGTCAGCCTGTCTCCCGCCAGCAGCATTCGCCAGCGTGTCAGATACTCCATCGGGGAGGCTCCGACCGTCTCCTTGAATTTCAGGGAAAAGGCCGATCGCGACATGCCGGCACGCTCCGCCAGCGCCTGCAGTGTCCAACGATGCGCCGGATCGGCGTGCATGGCGCCGATAGCCGCCCGCATCTGTTTGTCCGCCAGGGCGAACAGCCACCCGATGCCACCACTCGCCCCCTCTGCCATGTGCAGCCGCAAGGCCTGAACCAGCAGCATGTGAGCGAGGTGCTCGGCGATCAGCGCGCCGCCCGGCCGCGGGTCGCTCAGTTCCTGCATAAGCCGTTCGAGACACCAGCGCAGGGCGGCCTTGTCCGCTTCATTGCGGATATGAATGATAGGCGGCAACACGCCCAGCAGGATATCGGCATGATCTCCGGCGAAAGCGAAGTAGCCGCCGATGCCAAAGCAATCTCCCCCACCGTTAAAGCAAGCGACGCCACCCTCTCGCGCGCTGGAAATGAAGCTCTTGGCGTCGATGGGCGTCAGGGTCGTGTCGCTGGCGAGGCGAAAGGCGAGCCCTCTTGGCAACAGAAAGCAGTCCCCGGCTGTAAGGCGCACCGCGTCGGAAACGCCCTCCAGGCACAGCCAGCACTCGCCGGAAATCACCGCGTAGCATTTGATACCGTCGGACTGGGGAAAATGGATCGACCATTGCCCACCCACATCGATGCCTCGGAACATATAGCTGCGCGGCTTGAGCAGCGACAGCACATCGGAAAGCGGGTCCATGACCATCCTGGACGATTGCGAAGATAGTGCGGACGCTAGAGCATGGATCGTATTTTCTCAACCGCCTATCCCGACGACCTCGAATGCCTTCAAACACCGCCGCCTAGCGACTGGCCAAACGCGCCAAATTCCAGGTCAAGCCGGCCCAATTGGGGTTACCTTGGAAGGGGGATAGCGAACGTTGCCCCTCTCCCTGTATTGACCACGCCAACGGCGCCTGGCGCCCGGTCCTTTGGAGTGCTGGAATTGGTCGAGGTCACCCGCCGGATATTCGCCGGCACATTGCCGGTCGCCGCGTTGGCCGTTCCGGCGTTGGCCCGCGCCACTGGTGACTCCGCAACCGGCCAGACGTTCAAGGCTTTGTATTCGGCCGAATGGTCCTGGCGCGACGCGCAGTATCCTGACGAGGAGGACCCCAGGAAGCCGATTCCGTCCTTCTTGCCGGACGAGAGTCCGGCCGCCCAGGAGCGCCGGCTGGCCTATTGGCGTGACGTGCGCGCCCGGCTGGCGGCGATCGACCCGGCGGGGCTCGATTCGGAGGATCGGATAAACTACGCCGTCTACACCGCCCAGATCGATGTGCTGATCACCGCCCAGGTCTGGCGAGACTGGGAAAAGCCGGTCAATAGCGACAGCGCGTTCTGGAGCGACCTGACCGGCGTGTCGCGCCGGACGTTCCATACCGAGGCCGACTACCGCAACTATATCGCCCGTTTGCGGTGCTATCCGCGCTATTTTAGCGACCAGATCGCCAATATGCGCGCGGGTCTGGTCCGCGGCTTCACGCCGCCCAAGGTGACCTTGAAGGGGAGGGACCTGTCGGTCGCCTCGGTGGCGGACGCGGCTTCACCGGAAGCCACGGTGTATTTCAAGCCGTTCCAGACCATGCCAGCCGGATTCTCGCCAGCTCTAGCCGCCGAGCTTCGCGCCCGGGGCGTCGCTGCCATCAACGAAGCGGTGATCCCCGCGCACCGCGAGCTGCTGGGGTTTCTGAGGACCAGCTATATTCCCGGCGCCCGCGAGGCTCTGGACGCCGATTCCCTGCCGGGTGGACGGGAATATTATCAGTCCAAGATCAAGGAATTCACCACCCTGGAATGGACGCCCGAGCGCATCCACGCGCTGGGCCTGTCCGAGATGGCCCTGATCCGGGGCCGGATGGAGACGGTGCGGTCCGAGGTGAAATTCGAGGGCGACCTTGGAGCGTTTCTCAAACACCTGCGCGCCGATCCAAGGTTCTATGTGACCACGCCCCAGGCGCTGCTCGACCGGGCGGCGTGGATCGCCAAGACCTTCGATGGCAAGGCTGGCGACTGGTTCGGGCGTTTGCCCAGGCGGCGGTTCGCCATCGTACCGGTGCCCGACGATATCGCGCCGTTCTACACCGCCGGCCGGGGCGGACCGGGGGTCTATCTGGTCAACACCTATAATCTGCCATCGCGCCCGCTCTATGCACTGACGGCTCTGACTCTGCACGAATCGGCGCCCGGTCACGCCTTCCAGATGCCGCTGGCCGAGGAGAACGCCAGCCTGCCGGCCTTCCGCCGCGAGACTTATATCTCGGCGTTCGGCGAGGGTTGGGCCCTCTACTGCGAACGGTTGGGCGAAGAGATGGGGATGTATGAGAGCCCTTATGACCGCTTCGGCATGCTCAGCTATCAGGCGTGGCGGGCGGCGCGGCTGGTGGTCGACACCGGCGTCCATACCCAGGGCTGGTCGCGGGAACGGGCGCTGGCCTATCTGGCCGACAACACCGCGCTATCGGAACATGAGATCGGCACCGAGGTCGATCGCTATATCGCCTGGCCGGGCCAGTCCCTGGCCTACTATCTGGGACAGATGACCATCCTCGAGGCCCGTCGAAAATCAGAGGCCGCTCTGGGCGCCGGGTTCGACATCCGGGCCTTTCACGACACCGTGCTCCAGCTGGGTTCGGTTCCAATGCCGGTGCTGACGGCCCGCATCGATCGCTTCATCGCCGACGGCGGCCCTTCGCCGTATGGCCGCGATGGCTGAGTCTCCGCGTATCATCGCCTTCGACGACATCGATTCCACTAACGCCGAGGCCCGCCGTCTGGCCGAGGCGCACGAGGCGGGACCGGTGTGGATAACGGCGCTGCGGCAGCACCAGGGTCGGGGTCGCCGGGGCCGGGCCTGGGAGACCGGTGAGGGTAACCTGGCCGCCACTTATCTGTTCACCACCTCGAAGCCTCCGGGCGAGGCGGCGCAGGTTTCGTTCGTCGCCGCCCTGGCCGTGGCCGATCTGGCCGCCGCCTTCGCGCCGCCTGCGCTGGTCAAGCTGAAGTGGCCCAACGACCCCATGATCGAAGGCCGCAAGACGGCCGGCATCCTGGTTGAGTCCGGCTCTTTGGGACCGGAGGGTTTGTGGTTGGCCGTGGGTTGCGGGGTGAACCTGTCCCGTGCCCCGGATGTTAATCGACCGGTGACCTGCCTGGCCGATCACATGGACGGGTCGCCGCCGACGCCCCGGCGGGCTCTCGACGTGCTTTCGCCGGCTTTCGAACGGTGGCGCGCGCTTTGGGAGAGCGAGGGTTTTGGTCCCATCGCGGCCGCCTGGACCCGGCGCGCCTTCGGCCTGGGCGAGCCTTGCTCAGCCCACCTGACCGGGGAAACGGTGAGAGGCATTGCCGAGGGCCTGGACGCCGACGGCGCGCTTCGTCTTCGACTGGATGACGGGAATATCCGACGGATCACCGCCGGCGACGTGTTCTTCTAGCCGGCCGCCTGTTGTTCTAGAAAGACGTCCGCCCCGCTGGCGTGTATAGGGCCGCCTTTCGCTTCGCGCCACGCCGCAGGATTCCAATGCTTCTGGCCATTGAACAAGGCAATACCAACACCCTGTTCGCCGTCCACGACGGCAAGGCCTGGATTGCCCAGTGGCGGGCGGCGACCGAGGCTTCGCGCACGGCTGACGAGTACGCCGTCTGGCTGTCGCAACTTCTGACCATGGCGGACTTGTCGCTCACCCACATCGACGCCTGTATCGTCTCCAGCGTGGTGCCTCAGTCGGTGTTCAACCTGAGAAACCTGGCGCGCCGATATCTGGGCGTCGAGCCGATGATCGTCGGTGAGAACGTCGACCTTGGCATCGCGATCCGCATCCAGAAACCCTCGGAGGCGGGGGCCGACCGGCTGGTCAACGCGGTCGGCGCCCACATCACCTATCCAGGCGCGCTGCTGATCGTCGACTCGGGAACGGCGACGACATTCGACGTGGTGGGCGAGGACGGGGCTTTCGAGGGCGGCGCTATCGCTCCGGGCATCAATCTGTCGATGCAGGCCCTCCACGAGGCCGCCGCCCGTCTGCCGCGGGTGGCGATTCAGAAGCCGGCCCACATCATCGGCAAGGATACCGTTGAGGCGATGCAGGCCGGGGTGTTCTGGGGTTATGTCTCGCTGATCGAGGGGCTCATCACCCGGATCAAAGCCGAGTATCATGCGCCGATGACGGTGATCGGCACCGGCGGCATCGCCTCGCTGTTCGATGGCGCCACCACCGCCATTGACCACTTCGATCACGACCTGACCATTCTTGGCCTGCTCGAGATCTTTCGGCGCAACACCAAGCTTTCCGGACAATGACCATCAGAAACGCGAATCCCAGATACGCTGAGCCTCGGCACGCTGAATCTGGCGCCGAACTCGTCTTCCTTCCCCTCGGTGGATCGAACGAGATCGGGATGAATTTCAATCTGTATGGCTTTGGACCGCCTCACGCCCGCAAGTGGATCGTGGTCGATCTGGGCGTGACCTTCGGCGACCAGACCACGCCGGGCGTCGAGCTTATCCTGCCCGATCCGACCTTCATCGAGGAATACGCCAAGGACATCCTGGGCATCGTTCTGACTCATGCCCACGAAGATCATATCGGCGCGGTCGCCTGGTTGTGGCCACGCCTCAAGGCGCCGCTCTACGCGACCCCGTTCACCGCTTTCCTGCTGCGCGAAAAGCTGCGGGAAAAGGGCCTGCTCGACAAGGCGCCGATCACGGAAATCCCACTGAGCGGGACCTTCACACTGGGGCCGTTCGAACTGACCCTGCTAACCCTGACCCACTCGATCCCGGAGCCGAACGGCGTGGCGATCCGTACGCCGCTCGGAACGGTGCTGCACACCGGCGACTGGAAGATCGATCCCGACCCGCTGACCGGGCCGGTCACCGACGAGGCCGCTATTCGACAGTTGGGCGACGAGGGCATCCTGGCCATGGTCTGCGACAGCACCAATGTATTCGTGGATGGCGAAGCCGGCTCCGAGGCTGACGTACGGGTCACGCTGAACACGCTGATTGGGCAGCTGAAGGGCAAGGTGGCGGCCGCCTGTTTCGCGTCCAACGTGGCCCGCATGGACACCATCATCCGGGCGGCGGAGGCCAACGGCCGCCGCGTCTGCCTGGTGGGCCGCTCGATGATCCGTATGTCCCAGGCGGCGCGGTCGGTCGGCTTGCTGGAGGGGGTCGGACCGTTCATCTCGGACGCCGAGGCGCGGCACTTTCCCGACAACCAGATCCTCTATCTGTGCACCGGCAGCCAGGGTGAGGTGAGGGCGGCGTTGTCGCGTATGGCGGACGGTAGTCACCCCCACGTAAAGCTGGGCAAGGGTGATTCCTGCGTGTTTTCCTCGCGGATTATCCCCGGGAATGAGATCCCGATCCGCAATATGCAGAACAAACTCGCCGACCTGGGCGTGCGACTCTACACCGAACGCGATCACCCCGGCATTCACGTCTCCGGCCACCCGTGCCGAGATGAGCTCAAGCGGATGTATCAATGGGCCCGGCCGCACATCGCGGTCCCGACCCACGGCGAGCGGCGTCATCTTCTTGAGCACGCGGCTTTCGCCAAGGACCTGCAGGTGACCCATGCCGTCGCCCCGCGAAATGGCGATATGGTCCGCCTGGCGCCGGGCGCGCCAGGGATCATCGACGAGGTGCCCTCGGGCCGGCTGTATATCGACGCTGGCGTGGTTACGGCGGAAAACGGCGACGCCCTGCGCGAACGCCGCCATGCCGCCACCAATGGCGTCTTGATGGTAAGCGTGGCGCTGGACGGGCGGAGCAAGCTGGCGTCCGGGCCGCAGGTGCGCTCGATCGGCATGCCGGCCGGCAAGGACTATCCGATCGACGAGGCTCACGACGACCTAGCCCAGGAAGCCAAGGACGCCCTGTTTCGTTTGTCGGCCGACGATCGGGAAGACGACCACAGTGTCGAAGCGGCGTTGTCCCGTGCCCTGAAGAAGGCGGCGTTCCGGATCTGGAAGCGCCGACCGGTGGTGGAGACCACGGTCCTGAGGCTATAAGCCATCGGACAAGCCGCCAGAACGTCGGGAAGGAACCTTGAGATGATCGGAAAGCTGAACCACGTGGGCGTCGCCACCCCGTCGATCGAAGAGTCGTGGAAGCTCTACGTGGATATTCTGGGCGCCACATCGGTAACCGCCAAAAAGGCCCTGCCGGAACAAGGGGTCTGGGTGTCGTTCGTGGAACTTCCCAACGCTCAGATCGAGCTGATCGAACCCTATGGCGAGGCCTCGCCGATCCATGGCTTCCTGGCCAAGAACCCCCGGGGAGGCCAGCATCACGTGTGTTTCGAAGTGCCCGACATCATCGCCGCCCGCGACGACATGCGCGCCAAGGGCGCCACGGTGCTGGGAACGGGCGAGCCGCGGATCGGCGCGCACGGTGTGCCGGTGATCTTCCTGCATCCCAAGGATATGGGTGGCGTGCTGATCGAGCTGATGGCCGAGCCCACGGGTCACTGATGAGCATTGAAGCCGGCATAGCCATCTATCTGACCATCTGGTGGACGACGCTGTTCGCCATACTGCCGCTCGGCGTGCGCAGCCATGCGGAGGAGGGCATTCCGGTGCCGGGGGGCGGTGACCCGTCCTCGCCGGTCAATCCCAATCTCAAGAAGAAGTTCATCACCACCAGCTGGGTTTCGGCGATCCTGTTCGCCATCCTCTGGGCGGTTCTGCGCTTCCATCTCATCACGCTGCCGAACATACCCGGCTCTCGCTGAACGTTTCCGCTCTAGGATTTTCCGATCATGCGCCTGTCGCGCTACTTCCTGCCTGTCCTGAAACAGAATCCCGCCGAGGCCCAGATCACCTCGCACCGGCTGATGCTGCGCGCCGGCATGCTGCGCCAGGAAGCCGCCGGCATTTATGCATGGCTGCCGTTGGGCTTTCGCGTGCTCAAGAAGGTCGAACAGATCGTCCGCGAAGAGATGGACCGAGCCGGCGCCGTCGAGGTGTTGATGCCGACGCTGCAGCTCGCCGACCTGTGGCGGGAGAGCGGGCGGTATGACGACTATGGCGCGGAGATGCTGCGGATCACCGACCGGCACGACCGCGAGCTGCTCTACGGACCCACCAACGAGGAGATGATCACCGAAATCTTCCGGGCCTATGTAAAGAGCTACAAGGAATTGCCCAAGAACCTCTATCATATCCAATGGAAGTTCCGCGATGAGCAGCGCCCTCGTTTCGGGGTGATGCGCGGCCGGGAATTTCTCATGAAAGACGCATATTCTTTTGATATTAATGAAGAATATGCCAAGGCGGCTTACAATCGTATGTTCGTCGCCTATCTGCGCGCCTTCAAACGCATGGGTCTCCAGGCGGTGCCGATGCGGGCTGAGACCGGGCCGATCGGGGGCGATCTGTCCCATGAGTTCATCGTGCTGGCGCAGACCGGCGAGTCGGCGGTGTTCCTCGACCGCCGGATGCTCGATCTGCCGGTGCCGGGTGACGACGTCGACTATTTTGCCGATCTCTCGGGCGTGGTCGCCGACTGGACGACGCTTTA